>DATKZR010000071.1:0-12715 GCA_035527875.1 Nitrosopumilaceae archaeon
AACCTCATCTACAGTTTTTTTCATGTCAATTTCTTTACATCTACGATCAGCTTCAGAACAGTAAAACTGGATGTAACTTAGTATGTAATCATATTCTGGACCTTCAATTCCTATTTCTTGTCTTCTCCTGCTAAGTCTGCCTCTCCAAGATTCACTCATTATGTATTATCTTAGGTTTTCTGATAAAAAAGTCTTAATGATTTGAAATTATTTTTTGGGAAGGATGAAAAATGAAAATGGACAAAAAATTAATCAAATTTTAAATTAGATTTAATTTGCTAACCCATATTATAATTAGAATTATTATTCCCGCTATTAGTAAAATTTGAATTATTTTTGAAATTTTACTGAGGATTTTTAGTACTAATACAATGATTCCCAAGACAAGTATGATCATCAAAATTCCTGTTTCGTTAAGTTGTAAAATTGATTGGATAGTTTGTGACAAATAATCAAAAAAACTTTCAGCCATAGCATGAATCAAAATTTATTCAATAAAAAGTCATAACGTTATTTTGTTCGTTATAATCTTAAACAATCTCCAAGATTTCAGATTATCATTATTCCTTAAGTTATGGCACAAAAGTTAGGCACGAGAGGGGAGGATTGTCTTTTACTGACAGTCGATAAACTCGTTATCACTTGTACGATTCGCATTGTGTTTTGTAGTTAAGCCAACATACACATCTTTCAAACATACAAAAATTTCGGAAAATATCTGATTATCACACATAATTTAGTGGTAAGGTATAATGAATTGTCAACCTTTTTGACATAAAGTATAATGAATACTACGTAGCCTTTTTTAATTATAATTTGTAAATTAAAGAATGGAGAGATAGGACGATCTTCTGATTGGTCTTGTGACCATACATTATGTGAACCTACTTTCCCACCTATATCGCTCATAATTTCTAATTGGCTAAAAGCATTACCAATATTTTGTTCATTTTATAAAATTCTTCACAGAAAATTATTGAGGCATGTCATCATCACGTTGCTGTAAAGAACCACTCATTTCTAAATCTAGGATCATTTTATAGCATTTTACAATATCTTCTTTTTTAATATGGGAAATTTTTTCAATTTCTTCAAGAGTTACTTTTTGCGGAATCATATGGGAAATTGAATAAACACATACAGCCGAAATTAAATATGGGGATTCGTATCTAAAGGGATTTTTATGTAGAAGATCTCTATGGAGATTCTGAGCATCAACAATATCTTTTTCATGAATTCCTAACTCACATCTAAACTCTTCATAAATCGCATCTGCTTTTTTGTCCATCAATGAATAATTTTGTTAAAAGACAAGTTATCAATTAATGATTGTTCAAAAAATACACATCTTACTTTAAATCAAATTTTGTATATTTTTCATAAAAATGGTGACAATGCCCATAGTAAAATGACCGTTTACCTTTAAAACAAAAAAATGATAGTTCAGACTTGAGTTTCCCCTCTGGTCTGAACCGTTGTCAGAGTTTAAGACCATTAACGATTAGTTTTATGGTGACAACTCTATTTTGACTTTTGTCTAAAGTAAGTAAGGTGAATTTCATTATTAAAATTCTGTGTGTTTAAAACAACGCACAAAACTTTGTTAAAGTTCAAAATTAGAAATTGGAAAATTAATCTTTGTCTATAAATTCGCCGATACCTGGGGGTTCTGGTGCTAAACCTTTCCGTTTTCTGATTTCAGCAATTGCTGTAGAAGCCATAGATTTTGGAAGTTCAGTCCATTGCTTAAATGAAGTATTCCAGGTAGCTCTACCTGCAGTTTGTCCTCTCATTGCCTCAGATAAAGTGAAGGTTTCAGACGCTGGAATCTCGCCAACTATTATGCTGCTCGCACCTTTTTGTTGCATATCTAACACCTTACCACGTTTTCCGGAAAGGACAGTTGCAACATTTCCGACTAGATCAGTGGGAACTCTAACTTCAATCGCAAGCATTGGTTCCAGCATTTTGGTTCCTGCTGTAAGCAAAGCACCCATGCAAGCACGTCTTGATGCAGGACCTAGTTGCGATAGACCCCTGTGTGCAGTATCTTCGTGAGGGACAAAATGAGTAAATGTAAATTTACAATCCCTCATCTGTTCTTTACACAAGGGACCCTCCTTCATAACATCATCAAATCCGGAGTTAATTGAATCAGTAGATTCATGAACAAACTGAACTCCTTTTGTTCCATTTATGAGAACATTTCCACGAGAATCAAACCTCATTACTCTCTTGATGGTATCAGTATCCCATCCTTCTTTCTTTAGAAGATCCGATACAACTTTTTTATCTTTCAAGTCGCTGATTTCTCCTGTTCTTAGCATGTGTGCAATATTTGGTTCTAGTGGCTCTACTCGCATAAAGAGTTTATTGTGTCTATTTGGGGATTTGGACATTACTGCTTCACAAGCACCAATCACAGTTTCACGGTAATTGATGAGTGGTTCGGATGTGATAATCTCGAGTTTGGTATCTTGGATACGATGTGTAGCCACATCAAGATGGAGGACCCCCATTCCTGCAACAATTGTTTCTCCACTTTCTTCATCAATTTTTACAATTAAATTAGGATCCTCAATAGTTAATTGTTTTAAAACATCTACTAATTTTGGTAAATCTTTTGGATGTTTTGGTTCAATGGCAATTTGAACTACAGGCTCTGAAACATATTTTACACCTTCAAACAATGGCATTTCTTTAAGTGATGAGATAGTGTTACCAGCTCTTGCTTCTGTCAATCCAAGTAAAGCTGGAATGTTTCCAGAACCAAGTTCTCCTATTTGTTCTCTTTGATTTCCCATGAAAAAGTTTACCGATTGAACTCGTCCTTCTCGTTTAGAATCAATAATATTGACAGTTTGCCCATCCTTGATTTTTCCAGAGAATAGTCTTCCAATCGCAACAGGACCTGCAGCTGGGTCCAAAACCATGTTTACAATCATCATAATAGTTGGCCCATCGTCACTACAGGCCAATAATGCCTTTCCTATATCAGATTCTAAATCCCCTTTCCAGATTTGGGGAATACGGTATTTTTGTGCCACGTGTGGAGGGGGATGATGTTTAACTACCATTCCTAAAACGGCATCAGCCAATGGAGCTTTCTCAACTAAAACATCGACCTTTTCGTTTTGATACGCATCAATAACATCTTTGAAGGAAATACCCCGCTCTTTCATAATATCGGTGTTTATTGCCCATCTATCCTTTGCCGAGCCAAATGTTACACTAGCGTCTTGGATTGACACCTTCCATTTTTCTTTGTATTCAGGTTCAGCATACGTTTCTACAAGTTGATTAAAATTAGAAACTACTGCTGCAAGAGTCTCTTGCATCGCCTCAGGGGTTAATCTTAGTTCTTTGATGAGTCTATCGACTTTGTTAATAAAAAGAACGGGTTTTACCCTTTCTTCAAGAGCCATTCTTGTAACGGTCTCAGTTTGAGTCATAATTCCCTCAACTGCATCGCAGACAACAACTGCACCATCAATTGCTCTGAGACTTCTAATCACTCTGCCACTAAAATCAACGTGTCCGGGAGTATCAATCATGTTTATGACATATTCAGTGTCTTTTTGGGTATAGTGTAATGTAACATTTGCCTGATAAATTGTAATTCCCCTTGCTTGTTCTTCTTTATCAAAATCCATTGCCAGGGCTTTTCCAGCAGAAGATGGGGCAATAATTCCGGAATTAGCCAGTAAACTGTCACTCATTGTTGTTTTACCATGATCCACGTGCGCGATAACACCAAAGTTTCGAATTTGATCCTTGTTTTTAATAATTTTAAGAACCTCGGTTGTTGACTTGTATTTTACCATATTCGCAATCCCAATTTATTCAGCTATTAAATCTTATGAGAAAAATTAGATTAATAGATCATTTTATCACTAACACTTCGAAGTTTTTTTGCCAACACAAAATGACAGTCTTGTTTCTTTCTTTTTTTGGCCTCAAAAAGTGGCAACAATTGTGAAAAAAAAGTATAGTAAATAATTTGAGAAATTTTATTTTTCGAATTAAATGTTGGATGAATTACATTTAGGCCTACATTTTTCAGATTTTTTACTAGTTGTGTATTATGGGTATTTTTTTCTTCAAAAATTATTACAGTATCATTTTTTTTTGTAGAAAATAATTCCATGTGAGAAAATTGCTCGATTTGCTCAAAATGTGCATCGTATCCTAAAAGCTCATAAAATTTTGCGGCACAATACATTGCAACCGGATATGTGTGCATGTTTCCTAGTACAAAGATTCTTTTTCCAATTTTAAAATTTTTAGCATCAGAATATGCCTTTTTAAAAATATTATTAGTTGAAATCATGATTGGTCTAACCAAAGAAATGCAAGTTAGTGCACTTTCTAAAAAGCTGATACTTCCCGCCGTAAATACATCAGAATTAGGAGATTGAAGTAAAATAGACGAAGTGCATGATTTGACAAGTCTGCTTTTTGGTCTTGAGGTAATTGCAATGGACTTTTTTGCCAATTTAGCGACTTTGATATTGGAAATCGTGTTCCCAGAAATTGAAACAAAATAAACTGTTTTATTTTTTGTGATGAACTTATTTTTAAGTAAATCTAGAGGATCCATTGATTTTACCCTAAAATCTGAAAAAGATTCTGCAAGCATGGCCGAGGCCAATGAATCTCCACTTCCAGTAAAAATTATATTTTTTTGATTTTCTTCAGTTAGAGGTTTTTGCTTTTTGAAAGTTTTGAGGAAGTGTGATTGTAAATTAATGTCATTTTCAAAGGATTCTATTGTTTTCATATTAATTGTAACGTATGGATCCATATATTAGAAAAACTATTAAAAAAAATCATTAAGGATTTTCAACATCATTTTGAATTCTAAAAGCTTGAATATACATTAAATTCTATCAAGTTTTGATTTTTATAACGAACTTTAAGAAATATAATGTGGAAATTTCTGTGGGGCATACTCCTGATTCAGATGATGCATTCATGTTTTATGGAATGTTTACCGATAAAGTTCACTCTCCAGACTTTAAGGTAAATCATGTAATTGAAGACATTGAGAAATTAAATAAAAAAGCTACCAATCCTGAGCTTGATGTAACTGCAGTTTCGGTTCATGCCTGTGCATATATTCCTGGATATACAATTTTGAGAAGTGGTGGAAGCTTTGGTATTGGATATGGCCCCATAGTTACTTCCAAAAAAAAGATGACCATAGATGAGATAAAAAATTGTAAAATTGCAATTCCAGGCAAAATGACTTCGGCATTTTTGCTTCTTCAACTAATGATAGGAAAGTTTGACTATGTAGAGATGAATTTTTCAGATATTCCTCTGGCTGTTAAAAATGGAGAAATAGATGTGGGGCTGGTCATTCATGAAACTCAGTTATCGTACCAACAAGAAGGGAATCTCAAAATTTTAGATGTCGGGGAATGGTGGGATAAAACCACAAATGGGTTACCGGTGCCCTTGGGAATTAATGTAATGAAGACCAGTTTAGGGATGGATACTATCCACAAGTTTGACAAATATCTGCAGGAATCAATAGAATACGCACTAGCCAACTTTGATGATGCAATGGACTATGCAATGCAGTATAGCCGAGGAAAACCACGCGATTTAATTGAAAAATTTGTAAAAATGTACGTAAATACAGTAACTGTGAATATGGGAGACAAGGGTGAAGAATCAATTAAGAAGCTTTTCGAAATGGCAAAAAAGAAAAATATTGTACCAAAATTTGATCTTAGTATCGCCATCAAGTAATTATATTGCAAAAATTTTTGGAAAACAATGGGAGATGGAATAGGAGGTTCAATTGTGGTATTTTTATCAAACAATGCATTTGAGCTATTAATCACTCATCATCGTAAAGATAATGCTGAAGAATACGGGAAAATGGAGAAAATAATTATTGCCAAAATAGACAATCCAGAAAGCCCCCAATATGAAGAAAAAACTCAGGTTGATTTGGAACGAGCCCTTAAAGGTAGATTTGTAACCTGTAATGTACAATATAGAGATTCAAAAACAGATGCGCTGGTGTGCAACATATTTGTCCAAAATCCACCAGAAGGATTCTAGTGATAAAAGACTAGTTTGAAAATTTCAATATTCCTAATATATGGTGAAATTATAATATCTGTGAACAAGATTGGTTTTGGTCGATAAAAAAATTCTTGGAGGAGGATTGGCTATGGTTATTGTGGGTTTGGTGTTACTAGGAATTATTACCACCTCCACCCCAGCTGGACAGATGGGAATGACTGAAGAGGAAATTATAGACCTTCTAACAAAAGAGCAAGAAAATAAGGACATGAAGACTCTTGCCAGTATTTTAACGGGTGTGGGATTCTTGTTGGTATTGATTAGCTTTGGGGCGAGAAGAAAAAACAAGGGCAGTGCAAAAAAGGAAGAAAAAAAACCTGAAAATTGAATTGTCTTACTAAAATTTAAAAATTCACCACCCTAATCCTTTGAAAAAATTATTCGTCATACTTGGAAAGATTGTAAATTTTTATCAATTTTATGAAATTTGTAAAATTGGTATTATTTTACAATTGTGATCCTCTATGAGGAGTTTTTTAAATAATGAATTTTAATCGCTTGTATATTGATAATTGGTTATCTTATGATCCTAGGAGTTATTGTCTCTTTTTCAGGAGGCGAATTTGTTTTTGGTGGAATGTTAATGGACGATTCACTGGTGCCACCAGTTACTCCTTGTTCAGTTCCAGTATCAGAGAACTGGATTATAACATCTGACTGTAATTTGATGAGCAGTGCAATAGCTCCTGCAAACGTATGGATTCAGAATAATTCCACCCTTACAATCCTAGATGGAGTAACCCTTGGCATGGATTTTGCAAAATTTAACGTAACAGTGTTTTCAGGAAGTGGGGCTTTAATTCAATATGGAGGGACAATAAAACAGCAAGAATTCAACTTAGAGGATGAGTTCAATTCTTGTACCAATGAATGGGATATAACAGGATATCATACACCTTTAGAGGAGGATTATTCAGGCGAATTTGTTACAATCATAATTAATGAAAATACAAGAGAGTTTAAGCAAGACTTTGTCGATGAAGTGACGATAGACGGTTGGGGGAAAACACTTTCTGGAGATTATCTTGGCTGGTATAGTAATTCGTTCCACCTTAGCAACAATGCTTTGGATTCGGAAGGTAACACCCTTGAAGTAGGGATAATAGCAGTTGATCCAACACTAATAGAACCTAATTCGAACTTGATAATTCCAACTCTTCCAGAACCTTGGAATGAAGTTATTTTTCTTTCTTCAGATGTTGGCCCATCAATAATTGGAAAACATATTGATGTGTTTACAGGAGAAGGGGCGACAGCAGCAGCAGAAACAAATAGAATTACTGGAAGTAACAATATCGTTTGTCAATAACGATTAGAATTTTTCAAGTAAATTATTTTTTCCAAAAAATATATGAAAAATATTAGCAAAAGTTCAAATTTTTTCTTGATTTTCCTTTGAAAATTTACCTCGCTTACTTTTTTGATAAATTTATTGCCCTGGAATAAATTTGATAGTTCCATTTGCTAACAGTGTAATTAATACTACAGGTACACTAACTGCAGCCATAATTACACCCATTACCAAAAAATCTCTTTTATTCATCATACATCAAAAATTAATTCTACAGTTGGTTTAATATCTTCTCTAATCTTGAGGTTATTTTGAAAATATGCAATACTTATCGTTTTATCTCATAGTATTCAACAGTATGAGTAAACTGTCTGTTATGGTCAACTTCTTTCCAGAATTTTTCCTCATCAATTTCTTTTCCTTCAGTAATCCATACGTTTAGAATTTTTTGCATAAACATTTGAGTTGTGTGGTCAATTTGAGGTCTGATTCCTGTCTCTTGTTCTATTCTATCTCGCTCTTCTTTGAATTTCTTAAGTAGTCCTTTGAGAGTTTTCCCATTGACTCTGGAAGCTTTGATTCTTTTTGCATTTTGCAAACTATTCCTGAATTTAGATAGAAAATCCATAGTGTTACTAGTATTCGTTTTTTAAAAAAGAATCTATTTCAGTCATGGTCCTTTTTTAAAAATGGTTTAATCTATAGTTATAATGCACATATTTTGATAATTTTAGAAAAAATCTAATATTCAAAGAAATTTTGATTAAATTATGGAAATATATCCTGAAGTAAAATTACGAGTGCGTATTAGCGTAAATGACGTTCATTATGCAGGAGGCCTAGTCGATGGGGCTCACATTATGAAACTTTTTGGAGATGTTGCAACAGAATTAACAATTCGGTATGATGGAGACGAAGGACTTCTTAGGGCATATGAAAAAGTTGAATTTCTTGAACCGGTACATGGCGGAGATTTTTTAGAAGTTGTTGGAAAAATAGTCAAAGTTGGAAATACCAGTAGGAAAATTATTTTTGAAGCATTTAAAATAATTTCCTCAGCCAATGATAAAAGTCAAGGGTCTGCGTGTGGTGTTTTAGAACCAGCAATTTTAGTAGCAAAAGCTGTTGGTACTACAGTTGTTACAAAGAATAAACAAAGGATAGCAAGGCAAGAAATAGAAGAAAAGGATGACGTAGTTCTTGATGATTTTAATAAAATTAAGAGTGGAGAGGTGTCAAGAATGGGTCAAAAATAATACCCATTAATGTTTTCAATTAATTACCCTAAGATAATTCTCATTATTTCCAAAAAACAATTAAAATGGTAGTGATTTTGGTGTGTTTTTTATTAATTCCTTTATTTAAGAAGATGACAAGAATAGTTATGCAAAGGGATAGGATGTCTGAGTGGTTTGTTCCAAAGTTTGGTTCAAGGGGTTTTAGATTATCTGTAGGAATTTTGTTTTTACCTTACACTGGAATGGTGGTATCATTTGCAATTTGGGGTTCACTTTCTGTAGAATTTAGCGTTGAGAGATTAGTGTCAATTGGTTTGCTCTATTTTTTTGCCATTGGGATAGCTGCACATTGTCTTGATGCAATAGGTAGCAAAAAAAAGCCGTGGGGACACCTGCCTAAGAGAAAACTTTGGGCATTATCCATAATTTCCTTAATCATCGCGTTTTCCATTGGAATGTATTTTGCATTTCTAGATTCTTGGCTATTATTCCCAATAGGCATTATCGAAGGATTTTTCCTTTTTGCATACAATCTAGAATTATTTAATGGCAAATTTCACAATAATACATCATTTGTCATATCTTGGGGAATTTTGCCAGTTTTTGCTGGAGCTGTAATTCAATCGAATTCAATTTCTGTAGAAACTATAATGTTTTCTGCCCTTGCTGGAATTGTAAGTTATATTTTGATAATTACGTCAAGAAAGTACAAAGATCTAAAGCAAAAAAATGCACATTATGAATTATTTCATCAAAAAGAACTAATTCTTAAATTAACCAGTGTCGTCGTAATAACTGGAACCATTTTCGTTTTTGTTTTAATACAGCTTTAGTACATACTGCTATTACATGCGCGGAGAGAATTTGTTAAACAAGGTTTTGGCTGCTCCAGTAGGTCAAGTAGTTGATGTTCTTAGCGAAATTTTAAACAGTGATATCAAGTTACAGATAATAGAACAAAAAATTGTATCTCCTCATAAATTTGAAAGAAAAGTAATAATTTCTTCAAATAAATTTCCGGTGATTAAAGCTCTCGCAAAATTTGATTCCACTATTCTTCCAAAATTTATCTTTGATGAACTTTTAAAGAAAAATCAAGGAATTGGGGCCATTCTAACTCAAAATAACATTGTTGTTTCCAGAAATATACTATCTGTCAATCATGATCTTGATGAGAATAAAGTTACAAGAGAATACGAAATTGTAAACAATGGGTTTTTGTGGTTTACCATATTAGAAGAAATCAAACTAGACAATCTTAGTGCCAGTGATAATAGCTGAAGACCCCCACGTTAATTCTTCTACATGAGTTTTCAAACCATAATATTTTATGGTTTTTTCATATTCTTCTACCCAATTTGAGGTTTTAATTAGACCAGGCAAATTAACAAATACATCATTCCAACTAGGAATAAAAAAACCTGCTAAATGAAGGACTTTAAAGTACAAATCCCACATTTTTCCAACAAATCTATTTTTTGGATATGTAAAATCATGTAATATTATTTTTCCGCCGTCGTTAAGATGTTCAAGACAAGCCTGAATTAAGAGGGCCGGCTGACAATATTTAGGCAAATAAGATGCAGTAATACAATCAAATTTTTTCCCTAGATTTAGTTTTTCGGCATCTTGATTTACAAAAGAAATATTTTGGTAAGAATTTAGTTTCTCTTTTGCTTTTTCAAGATAAGTTTTAGTAATATCTACACCCACAATTTTCGATAGTGGGATTTTTTGAGCAATTTGTTTTGTAAGGATTCCAGTACCACAGGCAAGATCTAACACTGTTTTTTCATTTGATAACTGAGCTAGAATTTTTTTCTTCCAAAAACGGTCTTTACCAAAGGTAGTCCAATGCACTATAGAATCATATGAATTAGCAGTATCGTTAAAAAATGTAGGAACAAAATCTTTGGGAATTTTTGCAATCATGATCTGTTTTAGTTTAATTCGTTAAAGAAGTTTCTAAATTGACTATAGACCAAATTTTTCTATAAACATAAAACTTTCGTAATTAATATCTACTTTAATTTTATTGAAAATACAACAAGATCCCCTTTTCCACGGCTTACAAATTGAGCAATTTTTGCCTTAAATCCATATTTTTTCTTCCTAAGTTCAATAGCGATTTGAGATTCACCGCCTAAAACTTTTTTTGCAATTCCTGAATTCCAATCTCCTTTAGTTTTGCCACTAAATGTACATGGAGATATTTTCACCTGAGAATTATTTTTTATGCGCTTAACTTTTCCTGTTTTTTCTCTTGTTATTACATATATCAAGTCATTCTGAATTACAAACCAAACAGGGGTTCTTACAGGTTGATTATTTTTTTTATATGTTTCAAGTGAGACGTATTTTTGGGAGAGTAAATTCTGCATTATCGACATGTGGATGTTATATGGTATAATTAATTAAGACTTCATATGTTTTTAATTACATTGTTTAATCGTTGGTTACAGTTTTGATCGATTTGACGTGAATTAAAAAAATAGGATTTAAAGAATCAACAAACTCTTATTTTTGAGTAGTTATGATGTTTCGCTATTGGAATATGAAATAGTAAAAAACCCAATGGGTTTAATTCAATTTACGATGAACAAGGGCGAAAAAATTATCGCCGAAGCTGCAGCAATGGTATACATAAGAGGAAATATCGAGACTGAAACTAGAATGAGAAAAGGGGGGTTTTTAAAATCACTAAAGGCAGCGGCCTTAGGCGGGGAATCATTTTTTGTAAATGAGTTCATTGCACAAGAAGACAATTGCAATCTAGGTCTTACTGGAAATATGCTTGGAGATATTGAAGTGATTAAAGTAGATCAGGAATTTATCCTCAACTCTGGTGCATTTGTTGGGTCTACTAGTGGATTATCTTTGGATACTGAATGGCAGGGATTTACAAAGGGAATATTTGGAACCAATATGTTCATGCTAAAAACAGTAGGGATAGGCGATATTTTTGTTAATGCATGGGGTGGAATTTTAAAGACTGAATTAAAAGCAGGAGAAAAAATGATTCTAGACAATTATCAACTAGTTGCCTTGAGCTCTAGTGCAAATTACAGAATCACAAAGCACGGAAGTTTCAAAACTACTTTATTTGGAGGAGAGGCGCTAGTGATGGAGATTATAGGTCCAGGAACTGTATACATGCAAACAAAAAATCTCATGGAATTTGCACGAGCTTTAATTCCATTCCTTCCAAAGAACCGTCATTAAATTTAAAATATTCCTAAAAAAATAATTTATGTAGTTTAAAATTTGTTAATTATATTAAAGAAGGTATCACGTTGTACAGGTTCTCTACCTATTTCTTTTACCAGAATTTCAAGTTCCTGAAGTGAGGAGGTAGTAGGTTTTCCAGCTGCGCGGTAAACTTCTTCTGAAAAAGCTGTACCAACCAAATCACTTCCTCCATTGGATAGGGCCACTTGGGCAAGTTTTTTTCCATATGCTACCCAATAAACTGAAATATTATTCAACACGTTTGCAAGCATTAACCTAGACACAGCCGTTATTTTCAAATCATAAATTGAAGAGCACTCATTGTTTACAAGATGTTCTTGTTCTAGTTCGGTGTTATCCAAGCTAAATTTTAAAGGAATTAATGTTATAAAACCTCCAGTTCTTTTCTGCAGATCACGAATTTTTATTAGATGATCAATGATGTGTTCTGGTTTTTCAATGTGACCGTAAAGCATTGTAACATTACTTTTTATTCCAAGATTATGTGCCTCCTCAATGGTATCCAGCCATTCTTGTCCTGTACATTTTCCTCTAGCAATTTTTGGTCTAATATCAGGATGGAATAATTCTGCCCCGCCACCAGGCATGGAGTCAAGACCCGCATCTTTGAGTCTAGATAATATTTCCTTGGTAGAATTTTTGGTTAGTTTTGACAAGAAAAAAATTTCTGCTGCAGTCAAAGCCTTTATTTTTAATCCAGGGTGATTTTTTTTAATTAATTTCATCATATTTTCATAGTAATCAATTGGAAGTTTTGGATGGAACCCCCCTACAATGTGGACCTCAGTTGCACCCATTTGCTTTGCAATCCCTACTCTTTGTTCAATCTGTTCAGGGG
>DATKZR010000072.1:0-5963 GCA_035527875.1 Nitrosopumilaceae archaeon
ATACTGTAAATTTTCCTCAGGAACATCAATGGGTGACGAAGAGGTATAGATCTCATCACCCCACACATTAAGTTGTATCGGAAATGGCAGATTGTCTAAGAAAGATTTTACAGTATTTGGAGAATGTTCATCATTTAATTCTAAATTTATCCTTGATGAATTTGAAATATCCATGTGTACTAAATACCTCATATTTTTTTACTAGTAAATCGATTAGAAAACAGTTACGTTTTCACAAGTTAGATTAATTCTAAAAAATCTTTATGGTTTTTTATTTAACGGTATATTTTTTTAGGAATTATCATAAGAATGCCATCTTGGCATTCATAGCTATGTATATCACTTAATTAGAAAATAAAGGAGTATGATAAAAAAAGGAGGAGTAGTTTATCCAGAAGGATATACACCACCTCCTGGAAATCAAGAAAATGTTGAAACAAGAAAATCATTACTCAACGTAATACTGGGAGACCACTCTAAGGAAATATCAGAAGATCTTGATACTGATCTTTTTGAAGTTATGAAAAGAAGACGATCAACGAGAAAGTTTGATCCAAAACCAGTAGAAGACTGGAAAATTCAAAAAATTCTAGCTGCTGCAGACACTGCTCCAACTGCGGGAAACTTTCAAGGTTTTGAAATCTTTCATGTTAAAAATAATAATTTAAAGGAAAAATTGGTAGAGGCAGCCAACAATCAAACCTATGTTAATGCCCCATTAGTTTTAGTATATTTTAAAAATCCAAGTAGAGTTAAACTCAAATTTCCTGAAGAAACCTTGACAAAGTTTGCAATTCAAGACGCTACACTAGCTGCTGCCTACTCTCAATTGGCAGCTACTGCTCTAAGCTTGAGTACTATTTGGATTGGGATGATCGATGAAAAAAAAGTTTCAGAAATTATTGGAACCAAACTTGTTCCCTCATCAATTTTGTGTATTGGGTATCCAATAAAACGAAAATTCCCTAAACCAAGAAGAAATCTTTCAGAATTAATTCACGTGTTGGAATAAATTTAAAAAATAAAGTCACATTTAATAGCAATTTACCTAAAATAATTTCTAATTGGCAATTTTTTATTCTCTAATTCTGATAATTGTGTTCATAGTTTCGATTGGCTCTAATAATTTTTTCCCCAACGCAGAAGGAAAGCCAGTATTATTTGATGACAATCTGATTCTTGAAGAATATGCCAAATTATCTGATTGGGGTTTTATTACAATGTCTTTTGTGGAAGATGACATACTAATTTTAGAAAAAAATGGCGTGGTTAGATTAATTCAAGATGGAGTTTTACAAAAAGAACCAATTCTTGAAGTTTCTGTAGATCCAAATCGTGAAGCAGGTTTGTTGGGCATAACTAATGTGGGTTCTACTGTTTACCTTTATTTCACAGAGGATGATAAATTTGGAAAACAATTAGGAAATAGAATATACAAGTATGATTGGAATGGTGAAGAACTAGAAAATCCGGTTTTACTCAAAGAACTTCCATCCAACACCTATCATAACGGCGGGGCAATGGTAACAGGATTGAATAATCAGGTGTACGCCGTGGTTGGAGATACAGGAAAGTATGGCCCTCTTCAAAATAAATTGCTTGAAGATCTCTACCCTCCAAACTCGCTTGATTACATGGATACTAGTGTAGTTTTACGAGTAGATCCGGATGGGCCATATTATGCAATAGGAATTCGAAATAGCTTTGGCCTTGCAATAGATCCTTTTACTGGAAATTTGTGGAATACTGAAAATGGAGATGATGATTTTGATGAAATTAATTTAATTCCAGATAAATTTAACGGTGGATGGGAAAGAATCATGGGGCCCGCTTCTGAAACTGAGCTAGAAAGCCTTCCGGATAATGAAGATTATATTTATAGTGATCCAGAATTTAGTTGGGTGAAAACTGTCGCTCCTGCAGGATTAAATTTTGGAAAATTTAAAGAAACAAACAATTATGATAATTCACTTTTCGTAGGTGATTGTAATAATGGAAATCTTTACAAATTTGAATTAAATAAAAATCGAGATGGGTTTGAATTTTCCAGTCCCGGTTTGCAAGATAATATAGTTGACAAAAACGATTCAATGGATGAAATAATAATTGGTACTGGTTTTGGATGTATTACAGACATTGAAAGGGGACCGGATGGTTTTCTATATCTTATCCCACACTACGAGAGATCCCTATACAGGATCTTACCTGCAGAAGCTTTAGGGTTGGAAGAAAAAACTAACACGTCAGAATCAACTAAAGGCGGCGGTTGTCTAATTGCTACTGCAACATATGGTTCTGAATTAGCACCACAAATACAACAATTAAGAGAACTTCGAGATAATAAACTGCTCCAAACAGAGTCAGGAACATTGTTCATGAATTCATTTAGTGATTTTTACTATTCTTTCAGTCCAATAGTTGCAGATTATGAACGTGAAAATCCAATTTTCAAAGAAGTAATCAAGATTGCAATAACTCCATTGATTAGTTCTCTCTCAATTCTAAATTATGTAGAAATGGATTCAGAAAATGAAGTGGTAGGATATGGAATTAGTTTAATCCTCCTAAATTTTGGAATGTATTTTTTGGGACCAGCAATTGTGATTGCTGAAATTAGGAAGAACCGGTTTAGTCTTCCTAAATGGTTCTAGGCTCGTTGATCTTTGAATTAAATATCCCTTTTGTTAATTAGATTTATGGAAATTCACGTATACGATACCTATGTCAAAGCCTCAGATGGCCATACCATGCACTTTGACGTAATTACGGGGGAAAAAGACCATGACAAAGCCATCACGTATGGTAAAGAATGGCTAAAGTCAATTGGTGAAGAAAATGCAAACATGACAGCCAATGAATGTCAGTTTTGTCACTCTCAAGGCGCCCCAGAGCCTGTTGAGCAGTCAATAAAGGAACAAGGCTATTTCATCCAAAAGATGGAAGGGTGTCCTTAAACATCTTTTTTCCTTTTTACATAAGAAAATATTTTTTAGATTAACCCATACAGAGATTACATGGCAGAACACAAGTATTCAAAATGGACAGTAGAAGGCGATAAGAAAATTAAATGGATTTGTGGTTGTTTTCAAACGGCAGACGGTTATTTCAAATTCTGTGATGTACATGATGGAACTTTGAAGAGAGCGATTCAATCTCAAATTGATGAATTAGATATGACAATAATTGTTGAAGATTAGATAGCAAGTATTGCAACAAAAGCAGATACAAAGACAATTGCAATTGTATTAAGTAATTTAATGACGGTGTTAAGTGCAGGGCCTGCTGTATCCTTGTAAGGATCACCAATAATATCACCTACAACTGCAATTTTATGTTCTTCAGAACCTTTTTCTCCTTTCATCTCGATTAGTTTCTTTGCATTATCCCATGCACCACCAGTGTTTGCCAAGTGATATGCTAATAAAATTCCAGTAACAACTGCGCCCATCAATAATCCGGCTACTGCAGTAGGACCTAACAATACTCCCAAAATTATTGGAGCAGTAATTGCAACAATTGCAGGTTTCCAAAGCTCTCTAATTGAAGCAACAGTGGCAATATCTACACATTTAGCATAATCAGGTTTTGATTTTCCAGTAAGAATTCCAGGATCTGCCTTGAATTGTCTCCTTACTTCATCTACCATTTTTCCTGCAGCCCTTGAAACACCGTTAATGAGTTGGCCTGTAATAATAAATGGAATCAAACCACCTATCAGTAGACCAACCACAATAGCTGGATTTGTTAAACTGTAATCTAATACTAATACTCCTTCAAAAATATGAGATGCTTCAAACTGAAATGCCTGAATCATGGCCAACGCAGCTAATGCGGCACTGGCAATAGCAAATCCCTTAGTAACTGCTTTAGTAGTATTTCCAACTGCATCAATTTCATCTGTGACTTTACGACTTTCTTCACCCATTCCCGTCATCTCAACAATACCACCGGCATTATCAGCAATTGGGCCAAATGCATCAATACTTAGTACAATTCCTGCAAGACTTAGCATTGCCATTGCAGTCAAAGCAGTACCAAAAATTCCATAAAGAACTGGGTCTGCTCCTTCTGGTGCTGCACTAGATGCAATACTATAAGACAAAATAATCGCTACAACTAACGCAATCATGAATGGGCCTGTTGATTGCATACCTTTGATAATTCCCATTAATGTTAATGCTGCATAACCCCATTTTGCAGAATCTGCAATTTCCTTTACTGGTCCATGTTTGTAACTAGTATAGTTATCAGTAATTTTTTGAATTATAGGAACGAGAATTACACCAATCACAGTAGAGCCAAACAAAGCATAAGCTGCTTGAGAGTCATCAATGAATTGTGTAATAAATACAAAGTTTAATCCAATAGCAATTGCAGCTGAAACATAAAATGAACGATTTAGTGGTTTCATCACATCTGTAATATTCTTAGAGCCAATAATTACAACGCCTACAATTGATGCAATCATTCCAGACGAACCAATCAAAAGTGGATAAAGGAAGAAGTTTGGTGCACCAATTAATGCTGCGATTAACAATGCTGCAAGTACTGTAACAATATAAGATTCGTAAACATCAGAGCCCATTCCTGCTGCATCTCCAACATTATCCCCTACGTTATCTGCAATAGTTGCAGGGTTTCGGGGGTCATCCTCAGGGATATTTACCTCAACTTTTCCTACCAAGTCTGCGCCCATATCTGCAGCCTTTGTAAAAATTCCACCCCCAATTCGGATAAATAACGCAATTAGACTTGCACCGATTCCAACACCCGCAATGGTGATTGGATTTGGATAAATCATGTAAAGACCAGTAATTGCCAATAATGCCATTGCTGGAACTGCAAGTCCAACCGTGGCTCCACCTCTAAAGGCCATAACAAATGTCTTGCCCAATCCACTACTGCTCAAATTTGCTGCCCTTACTGCAGCCTTTACTGTAATTTTTAATGATATTATTCCTGCAACTGCAGAAAGTGTTGCCCCTACTGCAAATGCAACTCCATTTGAAAATTGCAAGAATACACCAATAATTACAGTTAAAGCAATAGCAACTGGAATTATTATTTTCATTTCACGTTTTAGAAATGCTGCTGCACCTTCTTTTACAGCATTAGATATATCCATCATTTCTTTTGTTCCTGTAGGTTGTTTTGTTATCCACATAACCAACCCACCAGCAACTAAAAATGATGCAGCTGCCGTAAGAAATGGCAAAATCTCCGAAATATTCATAATATACTCAGCCTGCCAAATTCTGGGAAATATAAATCAATGAGGGAATTTGGTGATTCTTTTTTGATATGGTAAGAAGGTTTTTCCACGAAGTCCTTGTCTAACAAGTTTGTTGAATCGCTTACCATGTGCAAGGTAGGGGAATCTCAAGTGAATTAATTCATGCACCAAAGTATCTTCAAGGTTTTTGTCATCAGGAATTTTTCTTATATTAATGAATATTAAATTGTGCTGAAAATATGATACACCATAATACTTGTACGCAGAGGTTCTCCTACCTTCAGTCATTTCTTTTGGCATATCCAAAACCTCTTTTGTAGTAAGAAGAACTTGTGGTTCTGAAATAGAAAAACGATTTGAATATATTCCAATTTTTTCTAAGATTTGTAATCTAAGATCAGGATCTAATTTCACATTGTTTTTTCAATAAATTGGTGTTTATCTTACAACGTTAATTTATTGTACAAATAGAGTTTAACGCATTTGATATAGCCATAATACAGGTTATTTTGAGGCATTAACGAGTTTATCGACTGTCAGTAAAAATAGAAAGCCCTCATCTCACACACGAAAACTGCGATATAACTAAAGTTATGGTGTGGGTGGATAGTTAATCTAAATAATTAAAAGATTTAATCAATTCATTTTGTTCTTCACGAAATTCATCTAAAGGTAAATCAATTTCAGCATAGATTTGTTCAGGATGACATGAATTTGGATAGTTACTTTT
>DATKZR010000073.1:0-38461 GCA_035527875.1 Nitrosopumilaceae archaeon
TTGGGAAGATATGCCTCCATTGCCAGGATCTATTTTTTGTTTTGGATTCAATGAAGTATCATGATGGCAAGATTTGTTACATATAGGACAGAATTTCCTATCCAAAACTATGCATTGGCAAATGTGGTTTTCCACGTAAGCTTGTGCGGCATTATTCCATTCCCCTGTCCCATTACAATAAACACATACGTAAGATGATGATTTTACTCCTTTACAAAAATCACAAATGTTATCTGTCACGTTTTCCTATCGCCCTAATCACAACCCTTAGGAAGTAAATATATGTGCAGGGATACAAAGAGATTGTTTAAATTCTAATTTCCATAAAATCTGTGGAATAATGGTTGTATAACCGTTAAAATATGGGCATTTTTGTTTTATGATATCATGCATGGTGCTAATTATCGAGATGGAAAAGGTCAAGTCTTTACCAGAAAAGAATACATCAAAGGTAAACCACAGATAAAAATTGCAAAATTCCAAGGCGGAAAAAAAGCAATTTATCAATATTGTGTTCAATTACTCTTAAATGAAAAAATCCAAATCAGACACATGGCAATTGAAGCATGCAGATTATCAGCAAATAAAACATTAGAAAAAACTGCAGGTGAACAAGGATATTATTCTAGACTTAGAATTTATCCACATAATCTTCTTAGAGAAAACAAACAAATTGCAACTGCAGGTGCAGATAGAGTTTCAGAGGGAATGAGAAGATCATGGGGAAAAGCCACAAGCCTTGGCGCTAGGGTTCGTCAAGGACAATGCATTATGGAAATATACGTTGATGCCCCACATTTAGAGGCTGCAAAAAAATCATTAAAAAGTGCCTGTGTCAAATTGCCAGGAACACCAAAGATCAAAATAATTGAACATGGAAAACTATCACCATAGGTTTTCAAAACTAGATTTCTTACCTTTTACAAATTCTACAAATTCAAAAAATTCCTTTTCTGTTGGTTCACGATTTAGAATTCTTTTTGACTGATAGTAAAATGCATTGTAAATTCTCCCTATAATGATTCCAAGTACAAATGATTTTGAATCATCTACACTTGAAAGGGATTGAACTAGTTGTTTTATTTCATTTTTTTTTGAAATGGTTTCTTGAATTTTTTCTTCAATTTTATTTTTTAAATTTTTGTCCACTGTTTTTATTGTATGAAATAGTTAAAAACAGTTTAATAGCCAAATTCGTTTCTCATGATTGTTGCAGTTATAGTACAGTCTGGTTAGTACTCGTGCTTGCCAAGTACGTGACCCGGGTTCAAATCCCGGTAACTGCACCACCTATCTACCTTCAGATGGATTTATTCCTCTTTCAATGATGTCAAGAGCATCTTCTGCTTTTTGGGGTTGCGGTAGTTGAATCATAAACACATTGTCTTTTCCATATGAGGATTTTGGAGAGGATAGAGCAAACATTGATGTTTTTGCAAGAGATTGAAAAAATAGAATGTCCTTATTTGCATTTATTAGGATTTTTTCTTTAATTCCACCTTGAGAAAATGTCAATGCAATTTCGACAAAAACGTGGCCCAATCCATCTTGTAATATGTTAAGATCGGTATTTATCGAAAGTGGTTTCCCTGCTACCTTTGACAAAATGTCGTCATATTTTTTTTCTTCAAGAATAATGCACGGAATAGCTTTACCATCAAAGTCAAAAATAGTTATTCCCTCATGAACCTGCTGGAGTAATTTGTTGAATTCTTCAGACATCTTTTTCTTGCAAAACTGGAACTATTTTGTCACTAGCCTTCACCAAATACGGTGAGAGAAAAGCAGTGATTATAGCAATAACTCCAATTAAAGGAAATAAAAAGGCGCTTACTACCCCAATGTCTACTCCTGTTTTAACAATTACGATAGAAAATTCTCCTCTCGGTGCTGCCAATGTAAAAGCAGAGCGGAGCGAAATTCCTCGTTTTTGTCGAAACAAGAAATTTCCAAGCATGTTTCCGCCAAACTTCATGCCAATCGCAACTGCAATTAACGCGATAGCAATGTAAATGTAATTTCCAAGTTGAGAAACATCCATCAAAGCCCCCACAGAAATAAAGAAGATTGCGACAAACATATCTTTGATAGGGCTAGATAAAATTTTTGCCACCTCAGCGGATTTTGATTCTGCGACAAGCACTCCTGCTAAAAATGCTCCAATGGCAACTGATAATCCTACTAAATTGGCCAAAAGAGCATACCCAAAGCAAACACCAAGAACGCTCAAAAGTAATATCTCACGGTGTTCTGATGCTGCAACTTTATCAATTAATGGTGGAATAATTCTAGTCCCCACAGTAAATGTGCCAATAATTAATCCAGCTGCAACTAAGGCTACAACCAAAACTGATTCTATTGAAACAGATCCCACTAAAGCAATAGATTGCAAAGAGGAAATTAAAATTACAGCAATAACGTCCTCTACAATCAAAATTCCTAATACAAGAATTGAGGATTCTCTTTTGATTCTCCCCATCTCCTCTAATATTTTTACAATAATAGCAGTACTAGAAACCGAAAGGGCCGCAGATATGAATAATGCATCCATAAAATTCAATCCAAGCGCAGTTGCTGCATAAAACACAGCCCCCAGAGTAGAAAATAATCCAATGGTACCTACACCAACTGCTACTCTTCCAATACTTTTGATTTTTGCATATGGAAATTCAATTCCAATTACAAAAAGTAGTAAAATCACACCAATTTCAGCAAACAAGTTTAGAGCAGAAATATCAGATAAAATTCCCACACTGCCAATAATACCTGATGAAGGACCACCATCAGGAAGTATCCAAGCCCAAAGAGGAGATAAAGGACCAATCAACATTCCCGCAAAAAGATAGCCAATGATCAAAGGTTGTCTAATTTTAAAAAATGCGAGTGTCACTACAGCACCAATTATCATGATAAAAGCTAAATCTGTTACAAAGGTAGTATGCGGAAGTTCTGGCGTAATTTGTTCAATCACATTAGACACAGTTTGATTCAACGATTGTTGAATTTCGTCAAGTTCAATTTGTAAAACAAAATTTTGCATGATATAATCCCACAATTTTATTTAAAAACAGTTGTGCTTGTGAGAGGGTGTCCTAATTTGGGCTCGAAGGATTTACAAATATTCCAATTCATTTACCAGCGTTAATATTTTTGAAATTTTATTATGTTTTGAAGGTCTTTATGCCTAGAAGTTGTCGTTCAATCGCAGAGTGATGAGTAGGTCAGCTGAAAAAAATGTAGAGATATGACCTGGGGTATCTGACTGCATTATCGGTAATTGTAAGATTACCCTTGTATTAATAGTACGGTACTATACCGTACTATATGATTCAATGCGAATTTTGTCCTCAGGGGTTTATTGAAACACCAAATGGTCTTGCAGAAAAGACCTTTCATGAGTTACTACATGCGCCAAACGTTGTCAATAAGTAACTCTTTACACTTTTTATTTTAGACCCAACTTTTTTATCATAATATTTTTATTTCAAAATATATGGCAATTATACCATCCACGAAGAAAACTTCAAAAACATTAAGAGGGAAAACAAAAATCGAAAGTCATCCAAAAATTGTAAAAAGAGAGCCAACTCCAGCAGTTATTTTAAAGAAAGTTGCCACAGTTTCTGATTCCGCAAAAGCACTACAAAAAGAAATTAAGGCAATGTCTAAGATTTTTGGTGAGAATCAAAAAGTTCTAGTTTCCATGAAAGGAATGATCGATACACTAACTTCCACTCTAGAAAATATACAAAAACAATCCAACCGATTGAATATAATTGAAGATGATACCCAGAAACTCTATTCGGGATTAAATCAGATAAGAACCCAATCAAATCTAGTTACAAAAATTAATGATCAAACATCTAAACTTCAAGAAGAAGTAAACAAAATAATTAATATTCAAAAGTCAGCTCCCAAGCCAGAGATACTATCCCAACAAGTTGAAGATAGCATGAATTCCACACGTAATAATTCTCAAATGATTATCAAGATAGCGCAAAGAATTGATGAGGTAAGAGATGATCTACGTAATATTTCAGGTAAGACAGATTCTGTACTCAATGTTGGCCAAGAAATTGAGAGTTTAAAAAACACTATTCAATCTATTTCTGGAAAAACTGACAGCATTGAATCATCATCCCAAACAATTTCACATCTAAAGAAAGAATTAGACAGGGTGGTGGAGAGAACTGGAACCTTTTCCAATTTGAATTCTGAGCTTGCTACGATAAAAACAAAAATAGATTCAATTTCAGGAAAATCTGAAAAAATAGATTCACTTGGGGGCGTAATTGATGGTCTAAAACAACAATTTGAGAACGTGGCTATTAAAACTCAGACAATTTCTGATTTTGGTGGAAAAATAGACCGAATCGAGACTGAATTGGGAGTTCTTTCTCATAGAGCAGATTCTACAGCATTTGTGGGTGAGGGGTTAAAATCAGTTCAAGAAGATTTTACAGATTTTAAAAATAATGTTTTTGATAAAACGAACACCATTGAACAAAAGGTTTCCTCAATCAATGAAATGTTAAAAACTCAAGATGCATTATCTGCTGAATTTCATAAAAAAACAGATAAAGTATTTCAAGAATTGCAATCAGTCAAAATTGTCACAAACAAGGTATCCACAGACACCTCAAAAGAAATGATGGCATTGCTGAAACTCTCCGAGTATCAATCAAACATACGAATGCAAGCAGAATCAAAGTATGGTGAAGCAATCGATCTTGAACATATGGCTTCTCAGACAGCCAACATTGTTAATTTATTCGATAGGCTATCAATAGAAGCAAGTGACAAAATTCCATTACCTTACGAAGTGAGACGATGGGCAATAAGTAAGATTCTAGATTGCGCCGATAGATGGGAAATTCGATTTAGTGATGTATTTTCAATTTTGGTTAATGCCATAGGACGAGATTTGCTAAAAGAATCCATTAGAATTCATCAAATAAGAGATATCTATGGTATTAGAGCAGTTGATGAAATTAGAAAAGATCTAAATATTACCTAAACACCAGGGACCTCATCATATGCAGCTAATTGATCTTTCTTTCTTTTAAGGGCTGCAAAGATTCCAATTATTATCGCAATCCACAATGTGCTGAAAACAATGTTAGATACACTTACGTATGAATAAGGAGTGGCATCCATGATGTTTATTTTGAGTATTTTAGATTGCTCTGAAAGAGCCAGCATTCCAGTATGATATGCAGAACTATCTCTAGGCACAACTGAGATTTTTGCAAGTGATTCGATCATTGAATCTACATCACTTTCAATTCTCAGGAAATTTGTAGATTCTGTTGGAAATATCCAAACGGGATTTTTACCGATAATTTCACCATCCTGGTTTGTTGTCTGAGCCATATTTTCCGTTACTATTACCAAATCTTGCTTTATCGCAATCAAATGAGTTTGAATAGCCTCAGGATCTGAAGAACCGACTATTCCATCAAAATGACCTCGTATTCTGTCAAGTGGATAAATATCCTGATTATAGCCATATATTGCCATAAAACCACCAAAGACAATAATTGCAGCCATTCCGATCATAGAAATTTTGTAAATCTTACCTGCCATTTTTTCTTCCTTTGTTAAAGATCGTAACGGGACTGATTTATCTCTTTTAAATCTAGTATGCGAGATACTCATGTAGGCAATGAAGAAAAACCCTGTTGTCTGAAGTGCTATAATTGGCGCAAAGAAAGAATTGTTTGAATATATAGAAATTAAGATTCCCATCAGCCCATATAACCCAAAAAAGATTTCAAGAAGAGTAGTCTTTGTAAATGGTAAATTATACGCTTTATCTCGCCAGTCATCTTGTTTGTTAACTATTCCGTATTTTGGAGTTCTCAAAAATTCATTCTTTTTTCCAAGTACGGCATCAAACACTGCTACCGTGTTGTTTACTGACATTCCAGCATTGTAAATTATTAATGATGGTAAAATTTTGGCTTTTGATTTCCAAGATTTGTGATACATTTGGTGCATAATCAAAAGGTACGCACCAGGACCCATCGCAAGATATGTTGCTATCGTTAAAGCTGGAATAATACTAATAACATAAAGATTGATGTCCGCCGCTAAAAGAATAGGTAATGTTAGAAACTGAATTAGCATTAATGGGTAAACTATATGGCGTGTTAATTGAATAAAGGCTTGGATTTTTGCTTCAATGGCAATTTTTCTTTTAATGGCAATTCCAGCAAGTAGTTTGATTGCACATTGTATTGATCCTTTAGCCCATCGAAATTGTTGCCGTTTGGCCCCGTTCATTTGAACTGGAAGCTCCGCATCAACTACAATATCAGGCAAGAAAACACATTTCCATCCTTTCATTTGGGCCCTGTAACTCAAGTCCAAATCTTCTACAAGTGTTGCAGTATGCCATCCCCCCGAATCATCAATACAATCTCGTTTCCAAATTCCAGCCGTCCCATTAAAGTTCATAAACAAATTAGAGTTACTTTTTGCCCTTTGTTCAATTAAAAAATGAAAATCAAGACTTAAGGCTTGAACCTGGGTAATCGATGAATAGTTTTCATTGATATGACCCCATCTACATTGAACAAATCCGATATTTGGTTTGGAAAAGTGTGGAATCGCCCGTTTTAGAAACCATTCTGGAGGAATAAAGTCTGCATCAAAGATTGCCACATATTCCGAATCTGTAATTTGCATTGCATACTTGAGGGCTCCGGCTTTGTACCCTTTTCTAGTCCCTCGTCTTATATGTTCAATTTGAAAGCCTTGTTTTTTATAACCCTTAACTATGTCAGCTAAAAGTTCAACTGTGTCATCATCAGAGTCATCCAAGACCATAATTTTCATTTTTTCTTTAGGATAATCTAATCCACACACAGAATCAACCAAGCGCTTTGCAACATACTTTTCATTGTAAATTGGAAGTTGAATGGTAACAGACGGAGTTCCCAAATCCAGGGTAGTCAAAACTTCTTTCCTTCGGACTGAAAGAAAAGTCAGATAGTAAAAGTTTACAGTATAAGCGGTGATAATGATAGCTGAGATTATAAATAAATCAAAAACAAATGCAGTGAAAGGATTAACTGCCATTCCCTAGCTTTTAAAATTGGCTAGAGGCTATTTATAGTTGCAAATTTTGTCGTTTATTTTTGCTCGTATATTTTGATTGCCGATGGGGGACATACACCCTCACAAGCAAGGCAAAAAATACAATCTGGTTCTTTTGACATTAATGGTTTTTTATCGGATGCAACATTGCCAGGAGTATCAAACCACTCATAAACACCTACAGGACATGCTTCAATGCATCCACCATCTGCAATACAAATATCGTAATCCACAGATACAAATTCACCCCAAACTCCCATTTGCTTATTATCGCCCCCACGTCTTCCCCAAGTTTTGATATTATATCCAGAGGCACTAAATGGTGATGTTGCTTTCATTTTTGATTTATAATCAACATCAATTGGACCAGACTTTGGACCATCAAGAATTGGAATATCAACTCCACCGCCATCACCACTAGCCTCTTCAACTGGTTTTGGTTTTGGTTTAGCATCAAGGACTATTTTTGCTAATGGTGTCATTTCTTCTAATTTTATAATGGCATTTAGTTCAGTTATTTTTTCATCTTTGATTAGGAAATCAATCATTTTGTCTGCTAAAATCGTATTTCGTAAAATTGTATCAATAATCATTTTTGCAAAATGATCTGCTTTTTTTCTATAATTTTTAACCCATTGAGGATCCCCAAATTTTTCAATTGGGAATATTTGATAGATAATGTCAACAACTTCTCCAGTGACAATTTCTACAGTTACAGATAGTTGAACTTCCTCATATCCTTTGGCATCAGGGTCATTCATGTTCTGTTCTTTCCAGCGATATGTTGCAAAAATTCTGTCAGCATATGCATCCATTTCAAATGCCTTTTTCAAACCGTCATGTACAGATTTAATATCCTCTGGATCTTCGAGATTAATTGGTAATCTATAAAGTCCTAATTTGAAACCATGAAGAGGGTACACTCCACGTTTTGCAGTAGCCGCTTCCATTGACCAAACCCTATCTTTTAGAAGTAATGACATTTAGTATCAATACATTAGATTTATTTAAAAAGGTTATCTAGTCGTCATCTGGACAGGTAAGTTCACGAATTTGGGTATATTTTTTTTCCATAGCCTCAGCATATTCTGAGACTTTATTTAGATCAAATTGATTTTTTGAAAAATACCAACGAATTGGAACCCAATGGCCTACTCCATCCATATCATGAATCATTCCTTTATCTGCCTTGACAAGTAGTTTTTCATCTATTGAGGTTTCCTTTATTGTAAGACCCCTTTTGGTTTTATCCTCCATTATTAGATCTGAATCTCCGTCTTTGATAAAATAAAAGGAGCCCTTCTTTAAAACAGGAAGGTCTAGAAGCAATTTATTTTTCCACAGGATTTCCTATCATATTACCCCATTCAGTCCATGAACCATCATAGTTTCGAACCTTGGAATAACCAAGTAGATACTTCAGAACAAACCAACTGTGAGATGATCTCTCTCCAATTCTACAATAACATATAACGTCTTTATCTGGTGTGACCCCTTTGGTTTCATAATTTTGTTTCAGCTCATTTACGGATTTGAAAGTACCATCAGCATCATTTACAGCTGTTGCCCATGGGATGTTATTTGCCCCGGGAATATGCCCACCTCGTTGTGCATGTTCCATTGGATATTCTGGTGGAGCAGTTATCGCACCTGTGAATTCTGCTGGAGATCGTACATCAACCATAACTGTATCTTCCTTGTCCAAAGCTCTGCTAACATCAAACAAGTATGCACGCAACCCCTCGTCAGGAGGTTGTGCTATGTATTTGGTTGGCTGTAGTTGAGGCTCCTCAGTAGTATATTCTTTATTTTCTAATTCCCATTTTTTTCTCCCACCATTCATAATTTTGAGATTCTCATGTCCATAAATTTTGAAAACCCAAAAAACAAACGCTGCAAACCAATTGTTAAAATCACCATAAAGAATTACTTCGGTATCTGCTGTAATTCCATTTTTTGACATTAATTCTTCAAATTTTCGTTTACCGATAATATCCCTGGTTAAAGGGTCGTTGATATCCCTCTTCCACCAGATTAAACTGGCATTTTTTATGTGTCCTTTTTGATACCCATTTACTGGATCATAATCAACTTCAACTAATTTTCTATTTTCATTTGGAGGATTTTGAAACATCCATTCCGTATCAACTAAGACCTCAGGGTGTGCGTAACTCACGATATTTCTTGAATTTGATTTCATACTTATTTGTTTTTCCAAGACACCTCAAAAATATCATTTTTAAGTAAATAAAAAAGAGAATAGCTACTTGAAACTTGGCAAAGTTGCAATTGTTAGTAAAGTAGGTTCAAAGGAATCTGAGAAAATGGCCAAAGTCGTTGCAAAAAAATTTTTGATAAAAAAATCTAACGTTTACACTATAGCACCAATTGTTGTAGAAGGGGCTAAAACAATGCAATCTCTGCAAGAATTAAAAAAAGAGAAATTAGATCTTGTGGTAACTCTTGGAGGTGATGGAACAACTCTTAGGGTCTTTCGACACTTAGAAAACGATACACCAATACTTACAATAAATGTAGGAGGAAATAGAGGAATACTTTCAGAAATTACGATTGATGAGATAGATGATGCCATTAATCAAATTTTAAAAGGAAATTTCTTTTTAGACAAAAGAATTAGAGTTGTTGCCTCTTGCGGCGGTAAAGAGTTTCCCCCAGCTCTAAATGAAATTTATATTAATAGAACAAACCTCACTAAAACAGCAGAAATTGAAATTAAATTTCAAAATGATACAGTTAAACAAAAAATGGACGGAGTAATCATTGCAACTCCAAGTGGTTCAACAGGTCATTCATTTTCTTTAGGGGGACCAATACTTCACGAAAGTCTTAATGTTTTGATCATTACCCCAGTTGCTCCAGTGTATAAACTTGAATCAATTGTTGTGCCAGATGAAAAAATAGAAATAATATCTTCTCATGATTGCCACATAGTTATGGATGGGCAGGTTATAAAATCTGCTGGATATGAAGAACCAATCATAATTAAAAAATACAAAAAACCAGCCGTCTTTATTAGATTAAAGAAAAGAGGTCTAAGACAAATGAGCAAACTTGGATTTTAGAATTTTAGATGCAAGCGCATTTTATGCAGGAATTCCTTTTGGGAGTTCTAGTGATTGTTACACAACATCCCTTGTATATGATGAAATAAAACACATCAAAAAAAATCAAGAAGTATTAGAGACATTATTAGAAACTAACAGATTAAAAATCAGAGATCCGGATAAAGAATCCACAATGGTAGCCATTAATGTCTCTAGGAAAACAGGAGATTATCAACAATTAACAAAACAGGATTTATCAATTATTGCTCTAGGTATACATCTTAATGGTCAAATAATTACAGATGATTTTTCGATTTCTAATGTTGCAAAAAATTTAGGGCTAAAAGTTTCACCCGTAATGACCGGTGGCATCAAAGATGTAGGTAAATGGATATACTATTGTCCTGGTTGCAGCTCTAATCCTAAAGGCGGTAGAGAATGCCCCAATTGTGGAACGCCTCTAAAGAGAAAGTTACTCAAGGGGGAAGCCTCGGCCGTGCCATTCAACGAATGACCCATCATAAAGCTTAACCTTGTCATATCCTGCAATTAATAGCTGAAAGAAAAGACTGGATGCTCTATGCCCATGCATACAATAACAAACAATTTCCGAGTTTTTGGATATACCATTTTGAGAAAACATATTTTCCAAAAAATCTTTTTCTTGGAATAATTTTCCAGAATGACTTATCCCTTCTGTAAATGGGATTAATTTAGAATTAGGCAAGTGACCCATCATAAATTCTTGAGGTGTCCGAGCATCTAAAATAACAAAATTGTTTAAATTTTCTTTTAGAATATCTGATTCTATTCTAATTTTAGAAGTAACTTTAGGAATAAAAGACACAGGTTGTGGAGAAACTAATTTTCTTGTAAATTCAAATCCTTTTATTTTCAGTTCAGAAACATTAGCATCAAGAAGATGAGTGTTTTCATGTCCTAAATAGAGCAGTGTCCATGCAATTCTAGCAGAAGAAGGATCCATTGAATCTCCAATAACGAGTACAGTTTTTGTTTCATCAATTCCATGGGAGCCAAAAAGTGATGATATTTTTTCTTCATCATCTACTAAATGGGAACCATATTGATTGAATTTGATTAGTTGTTCTATTGTTAATGATTGAGATTGTGCCAGGTGGCCATAAAGAAACATTGTCTTTGGTCGAGTATCCAAGATGACAAGGTTTTGGTCAGAGAGATTATTTTTTAGCCACTCCGTTGAAACTAACATCAATGAATCAGATTTTTTAATTTATTTAATGGTATCATGAATCGTGTAGTGATTTTTGGCTTGATTTTTTTAGAAATTTGCTATCAGATTCAAGCATGTTTTTTATTTTTTTTGAACGAGCCTCACCAAGTCCCTCAATTTTAGAAAGTTCCGAAGCAGTAGCGTTTAGAACCTTGAGAGGAGAGCCAAATTTTTCTAACATTCTAACGGCAAATTTTTCTCCCACCCCTGGAAGACTACAAAGGGAAGAGAGCTGTTGTTTTTCTAAATCATTTGATTTTCTAATTTTTTTCAAAAATGGTCCCTTTGGAGACTCTTTTCTCGAACACATTGCTAGGAGTAATTTTGCTGTATGGGCAGCGCTAGGAGTTGGAATAATTGGGATTTTAAAATCAATCACAATTGTAGATAAAGCTCCATAGAATACGAGAGGATTTTCGGTAATCTCTTCAATTTCATCAACGTTTCCTTCCATTAGAACCACAGGAAATTGAAAATTTTCTTTTAGTCGTGTACATTGATCGAATAACCGGCCATCAAAGATGGAAGATAGAAGGTCTCGAATGCTTTTTCTTTCCACGATAGTTTCAGGTGCTACAATATAATCTCCAACTGGGAGAGTCTTCATTTCAACCCTCAGGCCAATTGATTTTAGTAGGTCGGGTATTCCACTTTTTCTTTCTCGTTCATCTACAACTATTCGTAAATTTTCTAATTTCACCAAGTGGAATTCCAGTAATTTGTCAATATCTTGTTTAAAATTTTTTTAGATACCTACTTTCGAGGGTTGTCAGCAGGTGAGTTTCCTTGTGACATTGTTGCTCCTCCAGGCGAAGTGCCACCTTTCATCATTTCAGTGATTTTTGCCTCTTGTTCTTTTAAATTCTCTTTTAGTCTAGATTCTTGTTTTTCAAGAACAGTGGAACGAGTTTTAGCTAGCTCTTTTTTTTCTTCAAGCTCTTCTATGAGTTCTTTTTTCGTAGATTTTATCAAAATTGAACCTGCGTGTTTATACACCATATCGTCACCTGAGGCTTTGCTTAGTTCTTCAAGGGATTTGTCAGTCTCAATTCGCTCCATTTCGATTTGTTGTTTTTGCTGCATTATAGCTTGAAGATTTTGTTGAGATTGTTGCATTTTCATTAATTGTTCCTGAAGCCATGGAGGCATTTGTCCAGCTGACATGTTATTTGAGAGAGCGGAATTTCATTATATCTTTACCGGATACAAACCAATTATTTTGAATAATATTGGCCTAGTCTTTGTTCAAGTAAATTCAGGTATTCATCTGGGTTTTTCATAAATTCCATGCGAGTATTTTTTTCGCTTGACACAAGAATTACGACTTGCTCCACCTTTATCCCCGTTAGTTCTTCAAACATGACTCCATATGATGTCGCTTGAATAAAATGATCTGTAAGCCATTCTTCTCGTTGATTGCTTCGTTTGGTCTTATAATCAATTATGGATAATTTTCCATCATATTTTGCTATACAGTCAGTAGTTCCGGCTAGCTTCATCTTGTCGCTATAAAGCCTTAATTCAATGCCATGAATATCATTAATTTTATTTACAAAAGGAAGAAGATTATTAAAATGCGCCTCAGATAAGAGGCGAAATGATTCAAGAACATCTTCACTGTTTAGATAACTTTCAATTAACTTGTGAGTTTCAGATCCAATAACCGCAGCCTGTTGCATTATGTAATCCGAAGCAATTTCTTGTTCCCTCCAATTTTGCAGGCTTTGTTGTTTTTCTCGAGTTTGAGTTTGTTGTAACATTGTTGTAATTGATGGATAGATCATCCCACTTGGGGTCTGGTAATAGTGGGCATCATCTTTTTCGATAAGTTCTGATTGTGTGAAATTTACAGGAATGTGATTGAAATTAGTCATAGATTATCTTTTTTAATCTCTTCTTGATTATTGTCTTTTAAAAAAAATGTACATTATCTATTCAAAAATTATTTACCATTAACAGAATCTATAGAGTCATAGCTTGCTTGAATTAATCGCAAGCTGGAATTAAGATTAGCTCTAAAATGAGGAACGTGATCTGATTCAATTGATATTACGATTTTATCTTTTAATTCCATTTTGGTGGTTGTTGGATTTTCTGGGTAGAATTTATTGTCGGTGTTTATTGAATCAAATATTGCCTTTGTTTTTTCTTTAGCATCTACAATAATTTTTGCGCTAAAGTTTGATGTCATATGCTGTTCCAGCAATCTTGAAATTACATTTTTTGCAAGACCAAATTCCTACCGCATCTCTACCAAATTTCTTAGAGCCGCATTCAGGACAAATTCTTTTTTCCTTTAGTTGCAGATGGATCTTTGTATATTGCTTTCTAAGTTTAATTCCGTATCTGGCACCCAGTCCTTTTAGAGATTTTTTCTTGGCCATTTTATTAACTGCCTTTTGCTGCGTGTTTTAAAGTTTCTCTAATCTGAGCTCCTTGTTTTATCGAAAGATCTCCACATTTGATAATTTCATCGAGAGTAAATCCCCCAGAACCTCCTTTTTGCATTGCAACAATATTCTCATTTGAGTCAGTAGTAATGGTGATTCTACAATCCATAGCAGCCCATTCATCTGAGTTGGGATCGACAACTATATGGTCTCCAATCTTTGCCATTGTAATAGATACAGGTATTGTAGTCGTGGGTAAATCAGATTCTGCTCCCTCTACAAGTGTTGGGACATCATCTTTCATTTCCCATTTTGGCATTTTTGAGTTAAGAACGGCAGCCGTTGCAGCATAGGAGCATGCATCAAAAAGATTTCCGTCATAATCTACAACAACAATATCAGCAAAAACCCCTACAACAGATTTGTTTTGTTGAATTACTAATTGAGATATATCAACCATGTGACTTTCTCTAATACCCCTATCTACAACTCTAGCTAATTCTATTACATCAGGACTAGGAGGACCAGTTTCAACACTTGGATGAGATAAAGGTAAAAGTTCTGCAGTGCAAATAAAAATTCCCTTATCACCCATATCTGGAAAAGGTCTATCAGGTTGAATTTTCACTCCACACACGGCCTCAGTATCACCTAGCCTAACCCTTGCAGAGCCATTTGCTTTGGGAATAGCATCTATTTCAACAGTCAGTGTTCTTGGTTCATCTAATGCTCTACCATCGATTCTTTTTCCCTGTTCTAGTAATTCTAAAATTTGTGATTTTTTTAGATCATCTATAATAGATTGTGTCATTTATTGATCCTTTCCATTTTTAAAATATTTGTCAGTTAGTGCTTTCTTTTGTAGTTCGTAGACTATCTTACAACCATTAATTCCAGTTTCTACACATTTCTTAAATTCTTCAGCATTTAGAACTCCATCTAATTGTAAAAGTGTAATTTTTTCAAGATTAGGCATATATCCAATGGGCATATCAGCTTGACCTGCTTGATCTTCTTCATTATTTACATCAAGAACAATAGTATCGGCCACTTTTCCAGAAGCGCAAGCGGCAACCATGTCCCTCATCGGAATTCCTGCATCAGCTAAAGCAACTGATGCAGCAGCCAAGGCGGCACAGCGAGTCCCGCCGTCTGCTTGAAGAACTTCGATGAAAACATCAACTGCAGTCCTTGGGAAATTGTCTAGAATTACTGCTGGCAATAATGCTTCTTTGATTACCTTAGAAATTTCAATTTCTCTTCTTGAAGGAGCTGGATTTTTTCTTTCGCTTACTGAGAATGGTTCCATATGATATCTAACTCGTAAAATTCCAGTATCCGTTCTAGACATATGTTTTGGATGAACATCTCTTGGACCGTATACGCCAACCAGAATTTTGTTATCTCCAAATTCAATATATGCTGAGCCGTCAGCATTCTTCAGACCTCCGGCCTTTATCATTATACGCCTTGGTTCATCAACTTTTCTGCCATCACAACGAATTCCGTTTTCATCTAACAATACCAGAGTACTTTCTCTTCCACCCATTATGATTCACTTTTTAATTCTAACATATCTTTCACTTGATCAGTAAGATTTGCAACATGTGCATGCTCATTGACCATTTGTATGGCTTTTTTAGCCTTTAATAATCCCTCGGGATTGTCACATGAAACAACTACCCAACCATTTTGTCCAATTGTGATTACAGCATTAGTTGCAGTTTCAATAGTCTGAATCATAGTGCCTCTTTTTCCAATTAATCTTGGAACTTTGCTTGGGGATATTTTTACCAAGTCTCCAGAGTCTATTTTTCCAAGATCCCTATCAGCTATTGTAATTAACGGATCACGTGTTCTATCAAAATTTGCAATTCGAGTTGCAACTAGATCTCCTGCTTTTAATTTTGAAGTCAACTCATCAGCATGGGCAGAAAAATCACGACCGAAAACATCTGAAGCAGGTAAGAATCCAACATAACAGGAATTGATATCAAGTTCCCAAGATAAAGAAGTATTAGAAATTACTTTGCCTATAACTAGGTCATTAATTTTTGGAAGATATTTTGCAGTCAGAGAAATTACTTTTGCAGAATCATCATATATTTCAGAAACACCGATTGTTGTGGAAATTATCTTGTTTCCTTCAAGAATTACATTTTGCTCTGGTCTGAAAGGGCCAGTAGTAATTACATCTCCAGGTATAACGTATTTTCTTCTATTATCCATTATTTAATTACCTCAACTGAAGCAGAACCCTTGGTTATCGAACCTAACCTGTCTATCACGTTGGGCCTTGCTGCAGCGGGTATTTCAAGTATTGCTTTTAAAGAACCGTTATTTTGCCATTCTTCGTTTTTCAAAGAACCCACTGATTTTAAAACGGCATATGATTGGGATGCAAATTGTGCAGGAATTAGAATTTCAAGAGATAGATTTTCAGATTTTAAAGGAATTATTGAACGTAGCGCTTCTACAATATCCTTAACTTGTTCATCAATATTTTTTTTAGGGTCTACAGAAATTCTTGCATCCTTCATTGCTTGTTCTATCCTTAGCGGAGGATGGGGTAGATGGGTTCTCGGATCGACATATGTTTTTGCAATATATTCAACAAGTTGTCTTTTTTTCTCATCTACCATTTTTTTCCTTTGTTCGGTTGTAAGATTGAGATCTCCTTTTTGAAGAATTTTTTGAGCGATCTCTCCGATATCTTCTGTTTGAAAAGCTTTCAATAATTTCTGCGTGGAAGGTTTTGTACCTTTGCTAAAATCTGTGTAAATATCATCAGAAACTAATACAGACGAGATATCTTTTTTCTTCCCCATTCGGTATTCTAGTGCGGGGTCTGGTTTTACCAAAATTTCAAATTTTTCGCCTTCATAAGAATATTTTACTATTGTTACCTCGGCCATTTATGAAATTAGGTATGAGAAATAGGTATTTATCTATGCGTGAAACCAGCTAGATTTTTATTTGGATTTTAGAGATTTCCCAGTAAGATTTGTCTTCTTTAGAGATTATTTCAAAAGATGAGCATAAAATGTCCATAAAGCTAAAGGGCATACCACTACAATATTCAAATGCCCTTAGAAGATTATGTCTAAACGGAGTTCCCATTTTTGCAATAGATACAGTTGACATTATAGAAAACTCATCAGTTTTACCCGATGAAGGTCTAGCCCATAGATTAGGTTTAATACCAATAAAGACTGATTTGACAAGATTTAATGAGCCAGCCAAATGTGAATGCCAAAGTGAAACAGGATGTTCAAATTGTAAAGTAATGCTTGTCTTAGATTCTGGGGACACTGATGTAACCAAAACTATCTTTACTGATGAATTAACATCAGAAGATGATTCTATCAAACCGGTTTCAGATAAAATCCCTATTATTCAACTAGCCCCAGGACAAAAGGTAAAGGTTGAATGTTATGCTAGACTGGGACGTGGACGAGAACATGCAAAATGGAACTCTTCTAACATTGCAACCCTAGTTGAAACAGAAAAAGAAGACGAGAGAATTCTTACAGTCGAATCAACTGGGGCCTTAAATCCGGGTGAAATAATTCTTGCAGGAGTGGAAGAACTTGGAACTCGGCTAGAAGATTTCAAAAATATGATTGAACAATTAAAAGAAGAATAATCCAAGCAAACACATTATATTTGGGCTTTGAACCGCATTATTCACATGACCAGTCAGGTGGTAATACAAATGGCCAAAAATCTAAAGAAGGCATCTACGAAAAATAATGCACCAATTTGGGCAAAATTAGCTGAATATGCCTTAAAGCCATCCATTGCTAGGAGAGATATCAATTTGTATAGAATAAGTCAACTCACAAAAGAAAATGACACTGTAGTTTTTCCAGGTAAAGTTCTAGGAACTGGAACTGTTTCACACAAAATTACCATTTGTTCTTTTTCCATTTCAGATTCTGCTGCCAACAAAATTATACAAAGTGGTGGAAATTTAATTTCATTTTCAGAATTAATAGAAAAAAACCCTACAGGGAAAGGAGTTGTTTTACTTGGCTAGTCAGGAAGCCACAATTTCAATTAGCGCTCCAATCGTAGTAGATGCTACAGATCACATAGCAGGAAGACTATCATCGCATGTGGCTAAATTACTTCTTAAAGGAAACAGAGTCTCAATTGTTAATTGTGACAAAATTATGATTAGCGGAAATAGAAGTAATATCATTGGTGAATATAAAGAGTTTTTAGAAATTAACAGTATTATTCATCCGAAGCATGGACCAAAACATCCAAGAAGACCAGATACCATAATGAAAAAAATGATTCGAGGAATGCTACCCAGAGAAAAACCATCAGGAATAGCAGCTCACAAAAGGCTTCGTACGTTTATTGGCAGTCCCAAAGAAGTAAGATCTTTTAAAAAAGTTAGATTTGAAAATGCGATGATCAAAAAAGCTTCGTCAAACTATACAACAATGGCAGAACTTGGAAGAACAATAGGTTGGACTGAATGACCGTACCCAAAAAAGAAATCTATTTTGCAACTAGAAAGACTGCTAGTGCTCATGTAATCATTACTAAAGGTAAAGGTAAAGTGAAAATTAACAATGTTCCAGTTGAAATGATGCCTCAAGAAACAGCACGAGAAGTTATTCTCGTACCCATTGAAATTAGTGGAGAATTGAGAGATAAAATTGACATCTCAATTAGAGTTAGAGGCGGAGGTGTAATGGGTCAGGCAAGTGCAATAGCTGTTGGAATTTCAAGAGCGTTAACTGGTTGGACCAAATCCAAAAAGGAACCCAAAGATCATCCATTACCTAAATCAACAAGAGAAGATCTTCGACAGAGAATTACAGATTATGATAAATATTTGATTAGTGGAGACGCTAGAAGAAAGGAACCAAAGAAATTTGGAGGTCCTGGTGCTAGAAGAAGAAAGCAGAAATCTTATCGTTAGAACGTGAAAGCAGTAATTTTAGCTGGTGGAAAGGGAACAAGAGGAAAACCATATACCGAGTATTTTCCCAAGGCTATGACTCCTATTAACGAAAGGCCTTTGATTGATTACATTGTTAGATATCTAAGATCGTTTGATTTTATTAAAGAAATAATCATCATTTCTGATTTTAATGGAATGGGAGGACAGATTAAAAATTATTATCAAAATCCAAAAATTAACAAAAAAATCTCTTTTGTTCAAGATTCTCAAAGTGGAACTGCAGGAGATCTTTTACATGTTGGAAAAAAGTTAAGTGGTGAATCAGAATTCATTTTGTGGTTTGTGGATAATTTGTGTGCAATAGATCTTAAAAAAATGTACGAGTTTTTCAGAGAGAAGAAAAGCATAGCATGTATTGCAACTAGAAAAACAAGAAAAGAAGAAACAGGATTTGCAATAGTAGAGGAGGGGGTAATAAAACAATTCAAAGAAAAACCCATCATGAAATTACCAATGTCCGAATGTTTAGGAATTTATATTTTAGGACAAGATATCATTAGACGAATAAAGTCAAAAACCAAAAAGGAGATCAACCTATCATTTGATATTCTGCAAGAATTATCAAAAGAAAGAAAAATCAGTGCTTACGATATTGGAGATACCCAGTGGATAGATGTGGAATCCCCTATGACGTTAGAGAGAAACCAAAAAGAAGTAAACAAAATTATAAAACAGATGGGACTTTAGAATGTTTTTCGAATTCCAAAATATTATCTTCAAATTGCAAAGTTTGAGAAATATCGTCTAATCCTTCTAACAGAATCTTCTTTTTGTGAGAGTCAATATCAAATGAAATTTGTTCAGAATTTGTTTTTAAAATCTGATTTTCTAGATCTACTTCTAATTCTTCTGATTCATGTTTTAGTTTTTCAACGATTCCTTCTTCTAATGTTATTGGTAAAATCCCATTTTTGAAGCAATTACTATAGAAAATATCTGCAAAAGAAGGGGCTATTATTACTAAAAATCCATAATCCTTAAGGGCCCATACGGCATGTTCTCTGCTTGAACCACACCCAAAATTATCTCCAGTTACGAGAATCTGAGAGTTTTGATATTTTTGGTTATTTAAGACAAAATTTTGTTTTTGATTTTCACTTTCATCGTATCTCCAATTAAAAAACAAGTATTTTCCAAAGCCAGACTTTTGGACCAATTTTAGAAATTGTTTTGGAATAATTTGATCAGTATCTACATTTACTTGATCTAGTGGAGTAACAATTGTTTTGATTTTTTTAAATTTCTCCATATTATTGTAAATCCAGTTGCCTTACATCAACAAAATGTCCTTCCAGTGCAGCAGCCGCTGCCATAACTGGACTAACCAAATGAGTTCTGCCTCCTACCCCTTGCCTTCCTTCAAAATTTCGATTAGAGGTGCTTGCACATCTTTCACCAGGTAATAAAATATCAGGATTCATCCCCAAACACATACTGCATCCAGCTTCTCTCCATTCAAAATTAGCATTAGTAAAGATTTTATCAATTCCCAATTCTTCTGCTTGTCTTTTTACCATTTGAGATCCTGGCACTACCATTGCGCTTACATTTTCAGATATTTTTTGACCCTTGATAACTTTAGAGGCCTCAATCAAGTCATCCAATCTTGCATTGGTACATGATCCAATAAACACCCTATCGATTGCAATTTCAGTGATTGGAGTACCAGATTTCAAATCCATGTATTCAAGTGCTTTCTGGGCTGCCTTTTCTTGATTTCGATCACCTTTTGAGTAATCTTTAGGAGTGGGAATAGATTCAGTAACATCACAGGTCATGCCAGGATTAGTACCCCAACTTACTTGAGGGGCAATATTGTCGATATGAATGGTATAGGTCTTGTCAAATTTTGCACCAGAATCAGTTTTAAGATTTTCACCCCAATATTCTACAAGAGACTCGTAGTTTTTTGGAGTATATTTCCTATTTCGAAGATAATCAAACGTCTTCTCATCTGGAGAAATAAGTCCTGCTCGCGCACCAGCCTCAATGGACATGTTGCATATGGTCATTCTTTGTTCCATAGAAAGATCGGTTATCCCCTCACCCGAATACTCTACGACCGTACCGGTTCCCCCAGATGTGCCAATATTTTTGATAATTGACAAAATAATATCCTTGGCTGTTACAGCATGAGGGTTTTTCCTTTTTCCTTCAACCTTAATTTCAAAAGATTTTGGTTTTTCTAACCAAATGGTTTGCGATGCTAATACATGTTCCACATCACTTGTACCGATTCCAAATGCTAATGCTCCAAACGCCCCATGAGTTGATGTATGGCTGTCACCACAAACAATCGTAGTACCAGGCAAGGTAATTCCTAACTGAGGTCCAATGACATGTACAATGCCTTGATTGGGACTGTTTATGTCGAATAATTTAATTCCAAAATCTTTACAATTTTTTTCCAAAGTTTGTATTTGAATTGCCGAGGTTTGATCTAAGATAGGTAAACTTCGATTGTTTGTGGGAACGTTATGATCCATTGTGGCAATAGTTAGATCTGGTCTTCTAACAATTCGGTTATTCTCTCGTAATCCATCAAAAGCTTGTGGTGAGGTTACTTCGTGAACCAGGTGTCGGTCCACATATATCAAAGAGAGATTGTGTTCCTGTTCTACTACAACATGTGCATCCCAAATTTTTTCAAAAAGTGTTTTCCCCATTTTAATCCTAATCGGGTTTATATTTGAAGAGACCGCCAGCTTCTATTATTTTTCCAATAATCTCTGAAAATGGTTTCATTTGATATGTTTGATTTTTTGAAATATTTTTGATTTCATTGGAGCTAATATCAATATCAATTTCATCTCCTTCTGAGATATTTTTATATGTATTTTCATCAATTTCTATAGGCAACAAAAAAGCGCCATCTACTGCATTTCTATAAAAAATCCTTGCAAAAGAAAGAGCCAGAATCGCTTTTATTCCTGAATGTGAGAGAGCGATGGGAGCATGCTCCCTAGATGAGCCACATCCGAAATTCCTTCCAGATAGAATAAAATCACCGTCTTTTACCTTTGAATGAAAATCAGGATCTAATCCCTCCATTGCATGAGATGCCAATTCAGCATAATCATGGATTTTTAGGTATTGTCCAGGAATTATGACATCAGTATCTATGTTGTCCCTTTCATATTTGATAATATTTCCTTTCAATTCAAGTCCCTCGGATCAGTAATTCTACCCGTGACAGCAGATGCAGCTGCAACAAGTGGAGATGAAAGGTAAGTTTGAGATTCCACGTGACCCATTCTTCCTGGGAAGTTTCTATTTGTAGTACTGATGCAAATCTCACCTTTTGCCAAAACCCCCATATGGGCTCCGCAACATGCTCCACAAGTGGGAGGACCGACTGTCGCCCCAGCATCTAAAAAAATCTTCAATAAACCGTTCTCCATTGCACGTTTGTAGATAGAAATAGCTGCAGGTAAAACTTCAGTTCTAATTTTTACTTTTCTTCCGTTAAGGATTTTTGCAGCAGCTTCTAGATCTTCATATTTTGCCCCCGTGCAAGAACCAATATAGCATTTATCCAAATCAACATTTGGGGCTTCTCTTACCACAACGGTGTTTTCTGGGGAGAAAGGCTTTGCAATGATTGGTTCCATTTCCGAACTTTCGTATTCATATACTTTTGCGTATTCGGCATCAGAATCTCCAATAACTAAATTGAGATTAGAAGCACCTCTAGCTGTAAGATAGTCTGTTACTTTTTGATCTGGCTCCACAATACCATTTTTTGCTCCGGCTTCTGTCGTCATGTTACAAAGGGTTAGTCTACTTTCAACAGACATTTCATCTATTCCCCCTCCTCCAAATTGCATTGTTCTATATGCACCTCCATCAGTGCCTATATCTCCAATTATTTTTAAAATTAGATCTTTTGCCATTACATGATCCGGAAGTTTGCCGTTTAGCTTAAAGTATAAAGTTTCAGGAACTTTGAACCAAATTTTCCCATTCAATAAAACATATGCAATATCAGTGTGACCTAAACCACATGCAAATGCACCTAGAGCACCTGTAGTGTTTGTATGAGAATCACCTCCAACATACACCTCACCAGGCAAAACTAAAGCTTCCTCGTGAGAAAGAGTATGACAAATACCATATTGACCCATTCCATATTTGAAGTGTTTTTCTATACCATAATTTTTTGTGAAATTTTGTAATTTTACAATATTTTCAGCGGAAATTTTTTCAGCAGAAGGGACAAAATGATCCTCTGCTACCCAAACCTTTGAAGGATCCCATAATTTGTCAACATTAATCCCTTGTTTTTTTAATTTGTCAAAAACCTTAATGACCCCAGGACCAGAAACATCATGAACCATTACCTTATCGATATCTGCAAATATTACATCATCAGGTGACACTTTATCTCTATTTGATGCACGAGCAAGAATTTTTTCTGTAATATTCATAATCGAAAAAGTCCCCTTTACAGATTAAAAGCTTTTCAGAAGAATAAAAAAGAAAAGAAATTCCTAACAAATTATGTCTCTTACTGTATCAGCTTTACTTTCAGAAAGAAAGAATGGCAAGTTTGATGTTTTTGAGGCATTATTAGAAACATTAGCAAAAAACAGGATAAAATTGCAAGAAAATGACGTTCTAGTAATTTCCACAAAATATATCTCAAATTCACAGGGGAGAATAATAAACACGAACAACACCAAAGTTTCAAAGAAGGGATTAGTGACCTCTAAAAAGTTTCATATGAAACCTGAAATAGCAGAAATAATCCTTAGGGAAACAGATAAGATTTTTGGAGGGATTGCAGGTTTTGTAATTACGTCAGCAGAAAATATCATGGCGCCAAATGGAGGGATTGACAAATCAAATGCAAAAAAAGATCAAGTAATACTATATCCAAAAAATCCCTTTTTGATAGCAGAACAAATAAAAAGAAAAATATTTTTGAAATTCTTAATTCATATCGGAGTTATTCTCGTTGATAGTCGTTTGATGCCTGCAAGAGTTGGTACATCTGGTGTTGCGATTTCTTGTGCTGGAATTGAACCAGTTTTAGACATGAGGTCAAAAAAAGATCTTGATGGAAATCCATTAAAGGTTACATTCCAGGCAGTGATTGATAATATTGCAACAATAGCAAATCACAAAATGGGTGAAGGAGCAGAATCAAAACCTTTTGCAATTGTTAGAGATTCTGGAGCTCAATTAACAGATAGAAAAATTAGTCCTTCAGAAATGGCAATATCCCCAGACCAATGTGTCTATGTTAGAGGTTTGACAAATGTGTAACATGTAATTATTTCCCCTTGTGCTTTAAATAGAAGTTTTATTTGTTTTAGTCAATGGAGTACATGACGAGTTATCCCAAAACAGTATCGTTTCTAGATGGATTAAAACATAGAATTAATGTAGATAGTAAAGAAGGCCTAGAACAGCTTCATATTGTTGTAAAGAAAAATTTTGAAGATTTATTGCAAATTTTTACTTCAGAGGGATTTACCAAGGTAAAATTGGAGCACAAACAACCAGACCAAATTGGAAACGGTCTTAATCTTAAACTAAAAAAACCTTGGGAGATGCATGTAAGAATGGTAGATTTGAAAAAGGGTCTAATAGGAATTCATGCAGAAGTAGAAGTATCTCGAGATTATCTTCAACATCTATTTTCTCAGAGAACACCTGTTGTCTATGAAATAGAAGAGATTTTGAAGAAATATCAAATCGAGTATAATTTTTGGCATGACACGATCAAAAAAAATATACAAATAATTTTTGATAATTATAAGGTAAAGCTTTCAACACCAAGCCTCCCAGTTTTTGCTTGGAAACCAATGTTGTTTGTTATTGGTACAATTAGCATGCTCTACCTGTGGAAATATATCAATACAATTTAAACCGACAAAAATAAAAACCCATTAAATTCCTAAGGTTTCTTCTTTGGTCAATTCTAGATAGACCTTGTCACCTACTGCCAAACCCATTTCTTTGTATTCATGCATTTCCAATTTTAATTGGGTAACCCCACCTTGCATACCTAATCCAGCTCCTCCACCAGACAACATTTTGTTTAGGTCTTTCATCATATCATTCATGTTGGTGAATCCCATTACCTTGGATCCCCCTAATTGACTTTGAGGAGATGTATTTCCTTCTTTAAGATCTTTCATTGATGAGAGAGAAACTACGACATATGGCGCCCCATCAGGTGCAGAATCAATGCTTTTTACCACATATTCTTTCTTCATAGATTAGATAAAAAATTCATTCCTTATAATTTTAGTTTTTTTTAGGATTTTTTACAATATGTCAAAATTTAGAAGCTTTAATTACAAAATTTATGATTTTGAAGTAGTGCCTGAAAATGGGTTGAAAACCAATCTAAGATACTATGGAATATCACCATGGGAAATTGAAGTATTGTATAGTTATCTTAATGGAAGATTCTTGGTTTCTCAAGAGGAGATAGAAGCAGAAGATGAAGATTTTGTAAGTTTTCTTGATTGGGAAATCCCACTTGCATTTAATGAAGAATTTTTCAAATGGTTTGAATTTAAAAGGTGGGAACATATCAAATCTGTTTTTAAGGAAATGAAGAGGAGACGAGGATCAGGAAATGCTATAAAAATAATAATTAATTTTTTAGGTAATCCAAAAATTTCATTTATTTTAGATACTGAAGAAAAACAATGGTATGATAATGCAATTGAGAAAATAGATTTTGTTTTAGAGTTGCTCCCATATCATATGGACCCTGAAAAACTGCCTTCAGATATTTTAGAACTTATTTACAAATTTGATCCAAAATCAATTAGGTGGAGGTTGAATTTTGCCATGTCAAAAGAAAAAAAATACGTGTTTAGAGGAGACATCTGGACTCTAATCAACTAAGATCTTGTAAGGGCTCTAGAAGATCATGTAGTTCTTTATATTTTGATTCTAAAAATTCCAAGGCATCAGTAAGTTTCTTTGATTTGCCATATTTGTAACGTATAAGTTCACGATGATGCCAATGAGTTTTTCCATCTTCAATCGAGATGGTTGTAAAATAATCTGTTCCTTTTAAATTATCAGGAAGTTTAACATCATGTGGAAAAAGAAATTCTACAATAAACCATTCATCACCATCAGGATAATCCGAACCTGTCTCAATATCAAAAAAAACATGTAATAAATCAGATTGCATCATTCCATCATCATTAATCGATGGGTGTTTAATTCCTGATTTTTTAAAATCAAGATTTATCAACTGAGGTTCAAAAAATCCCTTGATAATAGATTTTCTAAAAATTTTATTCGCTTCGTTTATGTTCAATTGCAAAATGATCTACACACAAACTAGACTATAACTTCTTAGGTAATTCAGCAAAGTTTCTTAAATAAATTCAAATGTGAATTCAGCAGATCGGAGTTTTCACTTTTCTTCGGGTTCGTTTACCTTGTCCCTAACACTTTTCATTACACAAAATTTGCGTAAAGTATTCATTATTCCCATGAGGCTTCCAAGTCATAATCGAAATTAAGGCTATTTAAAAATAATGAAAGAAAAAAATCTGCCAGAAACAAGTTTTAAAGTGACATTTCGATCCTTTACCCTAGAATAGAATAAATTCTCAATTTTCAATCCTGAAAGTACTTTAACTGTGATCAACATCAAGAGGATCTTAACACATGTGGGAATGGTGTTTTCGTCAAGCTTCAACTCCACTTTACTTGCATAACATAGGTGGCATAATCCCTTCATATTTGATCTAATTTTCATTAAACTAAATTCATTTCTCAAGGATATTTCTTATCCACATTTTCTCCCCCAAAAAAATAATTTTACCAAATAAATAGGATTAACAATTACCTCGGAAATTAAACTTCTTCCAGAATTGACGCTTAGGTTTTCTATCCCTAAACTTTAAGAGAATCTAATATTTTTGAAATGTCTGTGGTAGGAATACCATCTTTGGAAATATTTTGTTTCGCTGGAGGATTTTCCAGGTAATTAGGTATTTTATCCGTTAACCGAGTAGTAAAAGGAGAAATAGTTTCGTTTTTGTAAAAAATTCCAGTGGGAATTTTATTGCCCCACTCCAACGATTTTATTAAGGCTTGAGCTAATTTTTCATCTAATTCCTTTTCATCTGCGTAATGTACCACAGGGTCAAAGTGAGTATCCTCTAATTTGTAAATTCTAGAATGTCTTTCTAAAGATTCTTTGGCAAGATCTTCACCAGCATACCAATCTCGGGTATTGAGATCATTGTAGGTAGGACATGGTTGTAAAACATCTAGAAATGAAAGACCCTTATGTTTAACGGCCTGTACAATCAAATCTTTGAGATGTCTAACATCATAGGAATAAGCACGAGCTACAAATGTGAATCCACTTGCTACTGCTAAACCAATTGGGTTAACATTATAGTTTGTATTTGGAGAAGGAAGTGATTTTGTTTTTTCGCCTAATCTCAATGTAGGCGAAGCTTGCCCTTTGGTTAATCCATAAACGCCATTATCAAAAATAATATAGGTCATGTCGATATTTCGTCGCCCTGCAGCAACAAAATGACCAGCGCCTATTCCTAGACCGTCACCATCCCCTCCTACGGCCAGCACTGTCATTTCTGGATTTGCAAGTTTTCCACCTTGAGCAAATGTCAAAACTCTCCCATGGAGCGTATGAATTCCATAAGTATTGATAAAATGGGAAGTTTTTCCAGAACATCCAATTCCAGAAAATATGGTAGCTTTATCACGTTCTATTCCCATTTCAGCTAAGGCCATTTGTAATGCATTTACTATTCCAAAATCGCCGCATCCTGGACACCAATCATTATGTACCGTAGTTTTGTAATCAGATAGTTTAAGAGCCATGATCTAAAACCTCCCTCTTGTTTGCTTTGTTTTCAATTATTTTTTTCAGCGAATCATAAATCTCAGTGCTTGTCATCCCTCTTCCTGAATATTTTAGAATGAAATAATCTATTTCCCTTGTAACATTTTGTTTGAAAATTTTTCCCAACTGACCAGAATGATTTGCCTCAATATCAATAACGGTTTTTACATTTTTGAGTATTGATTTTACAATTTCTTCAGGGAATGGATGAAGTAATTTTATTTGGATAAAACCAATGTCAATTCCTTCCTTTTTGAGCATTTCTAGGGCATCCAATATTGGACCCTTGGTAGAGCCCCAAGAGATTATGGTATAATCGTAAACACCATAGGAAACTATTTGTTCGTTCTCAGGAACTTGTTTTAAAATCAAATCTAATTTAGACATCCTTTTATCCATCATTTTTATTCGCATCTGAGGATCCTCAGTAATGTGACCAAATTCATCTGATTCATCTCCAGTGTTCCAGAAAATACCGTTATCTAGTCCTAGTCTTGAACGTGGTGAAATGCCATCATCAGTAAAAGCAAATCGTTTGTATTCACCTTCTATCTTATCAAGCAATTTTCCTCGATTAATTGTAATTTTTTGTGGATCAAATCTTTTACATGTTACAACAGAGCTTGAAAGAAATTTATCCATCATGTGAATTACAGGAACTTGATATACATCAGAATAGTTAAAACAATTTCCCGTATCATAGAAACTTTCTTCAATGTCACCTGAGGCATATACAATTTTTGGAAAATCCCCAAAACTTCCTGCTACTGCAAATAACAAATCATCTTGTCCATGTCTTGTAGGAAGGCCAGTAGATGGACCGCTTCGTTGATACACTGTCAAAACAATTGGAACCTCATTCATTCCTGACCAACCTATAGCTTCTGCCATTAAGGCAAAACCAGGGCCAGATGTGGATGTAGATGACCTTGTTCCAGTCAAAGCAGATCCAATCATCATCCCAATTGCAGATATTTCATCCTCTGTTTGAATTACAATAGTTGAACCTGGTCTATCATCGTGAACTTCTAGAATTTCATTCGATTCTAGAAATACGCTTTCATCAGATGCGGGGGTAATTGGATAATATGATTGGAATCTACATCCACTAACCATCTTTCCTAGGGATGTTCCCTGATGTCCTTGTACAAGAATAGTATCAGATTGTTTTTGAATTCCGGGTAAAGTAAATGAAAAATTGGTGAATTTTGATGCCGCATAGTTGTAAGAATAGTTTGCAGCTTGTTTGTTTATTTCTGCAATTTGTGGTTTTTTAGAAAAAATAGAATCAATCGATTGTAGTAAGGAATCTGATGGCATTTTTATCAAACCTAAAGAAAGAGAAACCCCTATGACATTAAACATTCGAACCATCCCTTTCAATCGTGGATTTTCGGTGTCTTCGGCAAGACTCGCTAAAATACTCTTAAAAGAGACAGGGTAAAGATTGACTCCTTTTTCTTTAGCTACCTCAAGTATACCCTCTATAGTAAATGGTTTATTCTTTGATTCTAACTCCTGATGGAGTCGTTCTTTAAAATAATTGTCAAGAGTGTGTACAGAATCAGTAGTGATTTTTTCCAAATCAGAATCATAAATTATTCCCCCTCCAGACATCACTTCATCATAATGCCTAAAAATTGTTTCAGCGTCAAAAGAGATCATCAGATTTACATCATTGACATTTGAATGAATTAATTTGTCAGAAACTCTAACGGTAAAATAACTATGGTCACCTTTGATATTGGAGTGGAACTCTCTTTTTCCAAATATTTGATAGCCTAATCCAGCGCAGACCTTTGAGAAAACATTAGCACCTGATTCTACCCCACTACCTTGTGGTCCACCAATTAACCAAGAAAAATCAATAGAACTCATAGGTTACCACCTTATTTTTCTTAATATTAATAACATGGTGAAATAATTTTACTAACCGCCTGTAGCTGCATCAAACAGGGCACATTCACATTTATCACGTTCTCCACAATAAGGACACACACAAACACATTTTTCAATAGAGTTTCCACATTCTACACAAATCGCAAATTCTTCCTCTTCTTGCTTAGAACTCATATACAAAGTCTAGAAAGAAATCGTATAAATGGTTTGAGATAAATTTCAGGGATGATGAATAAAAAGAAAGTATTTCTTACAAGAACTCTTCACGATTTTGCATTAAATGAATTAAAAAAGCATTATCAAATTGAAGTTCATTCTGGAAAGATCCCTATTCCTAGAAAAAAACTAGAGTCTAAAATTGAAGAAATTGATGGACTAATTTGTTTTCCGTATGATATAATTGATAGTAAGTTAATGAATAGAGCAAAAAATCTTCAAATGATAAGCACCTATAGCGTAGGTTTTGACCATATTGATACAAAATATGCAAAAAAAAATAAAATTCGAGTAGGATATACTCCTGAAGTTCTAACTGACGCTACAGCAGATCTTGCCTTTTCGTTAATGATAGATGTAATGCGTAGGGTTTCTGAGGGTGATCGAATAATCCGAAATGGAAACTGGAGGGAGATTTATGGAGCATATGACTATGTAGGTATAGACTTGCAGCAAAAAACCCTTGGGATTTTTGGCTTAGGGAGAATTGGAAGCACATTTGCCAGACGAGCTAAATCATTTGATATGAATATAATTTATCATAATAGAAAACACGTATCTAAAACTAAAGAGAAATTGCTGGGTGCTAAATTCGTCTCATTTGAAAAACTAATTAGTCAAAGTGATGTGATATCGATTCATGTTCCCCACACAAAACAGACGGATCAATTGTTTAATAAAAAAAATTTAAAAAAAATGAAAAAAACAGCTTTTTTAATTAATACTGCACGAGGAAAAATAATAAACGAAAAGGATCTCATAGAGGCATTAAAGAAAAAAACAATCGCCGGTGCAGGTCTGGATGTTTTTGAATCCGAACCAATTGGCAAAGACCATCCATTTACAAAAATCCATAATGTTACACTATCACCGCATATTGGAAGCTCTACAAAAGAAACAAGAGTCAAAATGTCCGAAATTACATTAAAAAATCTTCACCTTGGGATTAATGGAAAAAAACCAAAATACTCAGTGGGATATTAGATGGAATGGCTCAATTTAGCCACAATTTGTTCTAAAAAAAATACGGCGGTTTTTATATAAATAATAGAAGTCATAAGCAGAATGAAAAAATTCAAACATTCCAATGAAGAATTAGAATTAGCAAAACAACAGACTGAAAAAGAAAAGAAGAAAAAAGAATTACAAGAATGATATTTTTCTCTTGTCTTTTCAGACAAGATTTTTTTTATTTTTTACATTTGAATTATCGAACCATACTTTTGGCATAAATTCTCATAAACTTTTTTCTTAGAAAAATCAAGATTTTTCTGGTCATCATACATTTTAGTAAAAAATGCCGCAAGTGCACGGTCACCATTACTATCAAAAAACATCACACTAAAGCTGGTACGCTCAGATTTTTCTTCTTGAATAAATTCTATGGTTTTTATCATTTCAGAATTAATATGCATATGGGCTGGATCATTATTATCGCCAATTGTTATCCAGTTTTCTCGTTGTTTAATATTAAGAGAATTACTTTTAATTTCGCTTGTAGCACAAGCACTCTTTACTATGAACAAGATGCTATCGATTTTTACTAATTCAGATAAAATTTCAAATAATAACATTTCAATTATAACATAAAATTATTTCAATTTTTAAAGTTTCTATCTAACGAAATGAAATCTTCTTCGTTGCCACGGACACAATCAGTTCCAATGGATTTTAGTGGTGAAAATCCAATTTTCCCAGAGGGGATTTTTCCTTCACCCTGAAGAATCGAAATTTTTGTAGATACAATTTTCTTATGTTTTTCACATGTAACTCCAACCATATATTCATCAGGATCTAAAGTTACTGAAACAACAAATTCTGGAGGATTAACGCAAGATTTTCCTTGTTCTGTTATTGAACATTTATCTGGAAACATACATGATTTTGATTTTTTATATGATATTAAGCTTGATTGTTGCGCGTTGATTTTAATATCAAGTAGTTAAAAAATCAGTTAGAAAATCATTGACACATAACTTTGATCTGGTAATTATTGGTGGTGGAATTCTTGGAACCTCTTTATCGTTTTTTTTATCCCATCTAAACAAATCAAAACAAATCGCGGTAATAGAGCAGGCTAACAATGTTGCCTTTCATACCAGCGGTAGGAATACAGGTAAAGTTCATGCCCCATATCTATACAATCCAGAAAAGAAAAAAATGTTTGCAAAGGCAGCCTATCATGGGTATGATATGTGGAAAAAGTACTCTTCCCTCAAAAATTTACCCTTCAAAGAAGATGGAGTAATAGAGGTCTCACAGGACAAAACAGGAACAAAAGTGTTAGAAAAATATCTCAAATGGGGAAAAGAAAACGGTTTACAGGATGAAGAAATCAAATTACTGAATAAATCTGAAATAAAAAAAATAGAACCTGAAATAAAATGTAGTGATGCACTTTATGTTTTCAGGGATGCATCTACTGACTATTCAATATTAACAAAATCTTTAATGAAGGATAGCAAACAAAATGGAATAAAATTTCTATTAAACACAAAAGTCACAAATATTAAAAACAGAGACGGTAAATGGAAAATCACTTTAAATCATGAACATGAAATTTTTTCAAATTTTATAATTAATGCAGCCGGGGGAGAATCTATCGATATTGCCCATAGCATAAATATTGCAAAAAATTTTACTGATGTTCATTTTAGAGGCGAATATTGGAAAGCCCCAAAAGAATATTGTGATTTAACAAAGACCAGTGTTTACTCGGTACCAGAGTTTCCAGATTATCCTTTTTTGGACCCTCATTGGATAATTAGAGTTGACGGTACGTGTGAAATTGGACCTAATGCAGTACCTGTGTTTAGTCCGTATGGATATCAGATATCAGAAAATCTTAAAGAGTTTGTCCCAAAAATGTTGGAAATGCTTGGCTCTGGAGCTAGAAAGGCAATATTTGATAAACAATTTCAAGAGTTGGCGATGAATGAAATTAAATCATCAATGTCAAAATCAGTAATGATTGATAGGGTAAAGAATTTTCTTCCAAAAATTGAGGCTGACAAAATCACGGAAAAAGGAACCGCTGGAATAAGATCTTCGGTAATTGATGAGAAGGGAAAGTTTGTCCCAGATGTGATTTTGATAGATGATTCAATGTCTTTTCACATACTGAATTATAATTCACCAGGAGCAACTGGAGCATTACCTTTTTCTGCTTATATTATTAATCGATTAAATGAGAAGGGATTCTTTAGAAATGAGAATAGTGACAGTAAATGTGGTCCTTGGAAATTTAGTGATATAGTTGAACAAATCTCCACCTAACTATTTCCCGCTTACAAGATAGAGTAGCAAAACATTAATCATAATTTCAATTTGGAAGTACAGTTGAATAGAATTTTTGGATTAATTTTAATGGCAGTTACGATTATTGCCTTAGTACAAATTAATCAAAATATTTACGGAAGCCCATTTTTTTCAAATGGTTACTTTACTGAAAATGGAATAGAATGGTGTCAAGAAAATCTTCCATTGTATGAAATTTTAGGAGATGAATTTTTTGAACATCACAAACATTCCATTGAATCAAGAGTTTGCGCTAGTCTATATCAGGATTATTTCTGGACGTATGATGGTCCAGATCGAATTGAGAAATTAATTGAGCGAAGTAAACATTACTCTCAGCTGGAGATTTTAGAAAGTTATGAAGAATCAGAAACTGGAATAATAGATACAAATCCTGCCGGAAACAAAGACCAAACACTATTTCGTGGAACTGCAAAAGATGGAGATATTACTATCCAAATGATTTCCAGTTCACCGATTGCAAATCAGGCACTGGAAATCAATTTGTCATTCATTGACAAAAATAATCACCTAATATCCAATGTCAATTATGGAATAGAGATAATACAGCAAGACCAGCAAATTTTAGAAAATAAAAAGATCTATTCGGAAAAAGGATTATCTACGCTCATCACTCGTCCATTAAATTCTGAAGAACCCATAGTAGTAAATATATCAATTAACGGAATTGGGCCATCAGAAAATCCAGAGGAATGGGAAGGCCCAATGGGAGAAATGATTATTTTTACTGTTGTGCCTGAATTTGAGACATTAGCCATAGTTGTTTTGGCTTTGACTATTATCATGGTTATTTTTCTAAACAAGGCAACCAAGACAATGTCACTTTATTCAAATAATATCTAAATCATAAGTTTGGATTTTTACGTTTAAAAATAATTTTAAAAAACAAAATTAAAATTTATTCAGGATTAAATTTATCACAACCAGAATTACAGGGTTTGTTCATTACACCTTCACACTTTCCAAATTCATCATGCATTATCCTATGATGACCACAATCCTTACACTTTTCTCTAAAATGTGTAATTAGTTCAAGTGTGGTGAAAACAGATTCTTTTATTTTATCTTTGATTAGAGTCATATCAAAATTTTGGAATTTATGGAAACTTAAGGTTATTGGATAGGATTTTTATTAATAGGAGACGAAAAATTTTCAAGAATTTTAACAGATCTTTAATGTATTTTATATCCAGATGAAAATTCAATTTTAAATATGGGATTAAGATATTTCCGACTCTATCTCATCAATTGTTCCCCCTTGACCATACAAGACATGCATGGTATAGCTTTTTGTAATACCTTGAAGATTACGTAGTTTTGAAACAATTTTATCTATGCCATCTGGGTCTTCACTACAAATTTTAAGAAAAATATCATATTTTCCCCAAATTCCATTGATTTCAGTTATTTCTGGTAATTTTTTTAAATCTGAAATCAGGCCCATTTCACTTCCTGTATTACAATTAAGAAGAATGTATGCTTGCATAATCTAAATCCTTTTTTTAATAAATAAACATTCTAAATTGCAAGGTTTTTTAATAAACAAAAAAGAGATTAACAAAATTGTTGTTTATTATCCTGATTTTTGTTTAAATTTGATTTCAGAAAGTTTTTCTTCTAATTTTTTGATCTTATTTTTTTCCAAATTGATCCATTTCTCTAAAAAATCCTCAATTGGAATTGCCCCAAATTTCATCGGTTTTTCGCTAATTTTAAAAATACATTTTTTTTCTTCTAATTTTTTAAGTAAATGGTAAATTTCCGTTCTTGGAATGTCCAAGGATTTGGATAATTGAGGGGCTGTGTTGAATCCTTTCTTGCTTAGGAAAAAATAAACTTTGGATTGATTTGTAGAAAATCCAAGTTTAAATAAATTAGTTCCATTTGCGACTAGAACTTTAGATTCTTTTAAAGATGATTCTTCATTGAGATAAATCTGATCCTTAGTCCTCATCTAGAATTACCCAAGATAATCCTCTAACTTCTTCCCATGATTCGTTATTGAAATTTGTCATGCTAAGTGTTGCAAAAATGTTAATAAAAAACTCGCGTAGAAGTTATCAGTATTAATCATCAGTGACATAAATAATTTGAATGTAAATGAAATGGTCTTATGTTTGAACAAATTTTAGCCTATAACGAATTGAAATTAATTATTACGTAGCGGATAAAAAAATTGGGATGATGTTAAAAAATTTCAATTCAAGTTAAAATTAAGCCCTCAAATAATAGAGTACACACAAACCCTATAAATTATCTGTTAGAGAAAAATTCTCTCAGGTATAAATCTCCGTATGCAAAAGTAGTCATTTGTAATTTTATTGTTTCTAGGATGGAGGAACAGCGCATTTCTCTCAAAAAATAGCAGTCATTTATCATATTAAAGAAGAAAATATTGGAAAATGTTTTGAGATGGTTTTTGATGAAATTTAGAAAAGTCTTAAGAGAACTTAATTAAACCAGATAAATAATTTGAAAATTCCTTAATTTTAATCATTTTTTTCCTTTTCAAAAAATAACTAGTAAAGATTGTAGGATTGCCTCAATTTGAAAATAATTAAAAAGCGCCGGGAGGGAGATTTGAACTCCCGTTCCCTTGCGAGAACGCGCTTTATGGTTAATCATTTCCAGGCGCGCGCCCTACCAGGCTAGGCGACCCCGGCAATTGTCATTAGACAAAATTAATCGGCAAAAATTGATTATATATTATGTTACTTGGGATTTGAATGGTTACTTCCAAATGTTAATGGGGATAGATTTTTCAATTTTGTTGGATTCAGGGTTGAATCCCTTAGAATGAATCTTGTATAATCCTTCAAGAGAAGAATCTCCATCATTTTTTATTTGGTCCCAAACAAACTCGATTTCCTCTTTTGGGGCTAGTGAATACGATTCCGAATTAGATTTATCAAAATTATCAGGAGAATACAATAACATTCCAGATAATCCTGTTATCCTAAGACCGTATGAAGAATCAGAAAAAGTCAATGGGACCGTTCCAGAATTTATAATACGTATTTTAATTTCTTCCCCCTTTTTAAAATCTAATTTTTCAGTAACTATTGAGATAGATGGACCGTCGACGAATATCAGCTGATTGGTATTTTTCACATCTGTCAAATATATCCCGAATACAAGTCCTGCAATCAACCCAACTATAATAAAGGAAATCAGAGTTTTAGAAGACACGCATTAAAGATTTTTTTGTTTAATTTTTAATCTTTTGGAGTAGGTTTAGTTCTCCATTTTCTAGGATATGTATTAGGAGCCATTATGATTCGCTGAGTTTCAAAAGCGTATCCCTTAGTTGCCTCACGGATTTCATCTTCAGACATGATAGATTCTGCCAGAGCCACTGCCTCACCTTTTTGAGTGTAAATTCCTACAATATCTCCTTTCTTGAGATTTGGGCTTATTTGTAAAATTCCGGGAATTGCTAATTGAGCCCCATGACACATTGCATCTACTGCCGAATCGCGCACAACCACGGATTTAATTTCACTTAAAGCAAATTCGATAGGTTTTATCATTTCTCTTAGTTTGCTTTCATCTCTTTTTTCTTCCCATATAGAAAATCCATTTGCAAGTTCGTGCAAGGTTACCAATCCATCAGATTCCCGAAATTGGTCAACTCTTGTTCTTCGAAGTTCGATCATAGTAGCCCCAGGTCCTAAAAACTCACCTATGTCATAGTAGAGTTTTCGGATATATGTTCCTGATTCACACAGTATTCGTGTCAAAAGGAGTCTCTCCTTTTGCTCAAGGATTTCTAATTCATAGATGGTTCTTGTTCTTGTTTTTCTCACAACTGCAGAACGCTGAGGAGGTTTTTGAAAAATTTCACCTGTAAACAATTCGATTGTTTTATCCAATTTTTCTTTAGAAGGAAGGGAATGAATTCTTCCAAGGGCATGATATTCTTTTGGACCATAAAGTAAAACCCCAAGTGCTTTTGTTGCCTCCCCAAGACCAAGCGGAAGGACTCCAGACACTTGTGGATCAAGGGTCCCACTATGACCAATCTTTGGAATTTTAAGTAATCGTTTCGTCCATGCAACCGTTTCGTGACTTGTGGGACCTGGTGGTTTGTCTAAAATTATTAGGCCGTAATTGAGTAATTGCTCTATTTTTCGTTTGTCATAATAAGTTCCATAGGAATCATCTGTTAAATCTTGATCAATTTCGATTAGATTTTCTAATTGTTTTAATGTCAAAGAAGAGTTCTCACAGTTTCTTTAGATAATTCGATTACTTGGGCTGCAGTAAGATTGTCAGTATCAATTATTTTATCAAAAACAGAAACATCTTCTCCAAAGTTAAAATCATATAATTTTTTGTATAACAATTTATTTTTGTCATAACGTTCTTTTGTAACCTCAAAGGCTTCTTTGGAACTCATATTATCACGATTTTGCATTCTTTTTGAACTGCTGTCATGAGAGGCGGCCAACCATATTTTTATTCCGTTATCCACCAACCAAGGAAGGGTATAACTTGTTATCACCATCCCTCCTTTTTTAAAAATTTCAATTAGTTTTTCATCAACTTTTTTATCAAATTCAGAATTTTTCTCTCTTTGTTCAAGAAATTTCATTCCATCATTAGTATCCCACCAATCATTACCATCTACGTCAAACCCTTGTTCCTTTGCCAAATCTTTCAGAACATCACCACCACTGAGATATATCAAATTGAATTCATTTGCTAGCCCTTTGGCTACAGTGGTTTTTCCAACTGCTGGAGGACCAGAAATTACGATTGATTTTGTCAAACTCCCATTGTGGTTTTCGTTAGTTTCATTATAATTCCACTAAATGCTATTGATGAAAGGAAATACCAAGCCCACAAGTAAAGAGCATTTTCCTCATCACAAACATGCTCTATATTTGCTGCCTGTTCAGCGGTACATGTCAGTTGGAAAAAGTCACCAGGGATAACATTAAGAGGAATTGGAGATAGCGCTACGGTATAAGAAAACAACACGGGCAATACCAAATAAAATATCAAAATTAAAGGAACAAAAGTAATCATCATGGGTCTCATGTTCATTTGCATCATCTCCATGGACATTTTGTTCATGTATGAGGATTTTTTGTTAAGTTGTTCCGTCTTTGTTTGGTCTTTTGCCCTCATTGCTGCCATTCTTTCCTTTTGCCAAGCTCGAGTTTCTTTCATTATTCGTTTTAGTTTGACTTGGTCTACCATTTTTTTTCTTACTGCAGCGTTAAAGAAATTTAACATTATTCCAAACCCCGCTACGGCAAATAAGGAAGATATTACTCCCTTTACAATAGGGTCATCACTTCCCAGCCCATCTCTGGCATTTTGCATAAATCCAAAAATTCCTCCGTCTTCTTGCAAGAAAATCGTGTCTAAGAA
>DATKZR010000074.1:0-2382 GCA_035527875.1 Nitrosopumilaceae archaeon
TATAGAGTTTTTTGCGGATGCAACTCTTAGAGTGCGGGGAATAACCCACTCTAAGAGCATTTTAAACATTATAATTTTTGGTCTGTTTTGCTGATTGAAAGTGGCTATTTTTTAAAACATGATACTATCTATGGCAAAATCTTAGATTAAGGAAAAACCTACTTTGTGACTAAATGAAGTGTAAACTAGTTTATCGACTGTCAGTAAAAAGACAATCCCTACTTCCATGCCTAAGAATTTTACCATAACTTAAGGAATAATGATAATCTGAAACGTTGGAGATTGTTTAAGATCATAATGAAAGTAATGACTTTAGATGGAAAGAAAAACAACCCCCACATAAAACTCCTCAAAGACTATAGTTTTTCAGGCAAGGTAAAAAATCCTAAAATAATTTCATAAAATGCTGACTTTTTGTTTTAAGGCAAAACGAGCAAAAATTATTCCAATAACAGTTGCAAACCACATTGTTGTAAGCCTTGTAAATATGACTATAGATGATGCAACTGAAATTGCCAGTCCTTGCTGCACTAACAAGTAATCTGCAACTCCTTCAGTAACCCCGATCCCTCCTGGAATCAACGATAAAATTCCGTACCCTAATGAAGTAAAGTAGATTTGAGATGTGAGAATATATCCCAAATCAACATCAAATGCCAAAAATCCAATATACACTGCCATAGAGTCCAAACTCCAACCTGCAAGACTCATCAACCATCCCTTAGTCATGGCTTTAGGCTGAGTTAAAATTAAAAATGATTCGTTGGGGCCGACTTCAGGTAATCTTGTTGCCAAGAATTTTATTTTTTTTATCTTATTGTATACAAAAGAAAAAGCATCCAACTTGGTAATTACCAGATAAACTCCTAGAGATAGAAGGGATGAGATTATTACTAAAGTTGCAGATAGCCAGCTAAATGAAATCACAAGGGTGGCAAGAATAATAGTTGTAGCGGCAATTAAATCATGATATCGTTCAAGAAAAATAACTGGAAATGATTTGTTTTCTGCAATACCAAACTTTTGTTTTAGCAAATGCGATTTTATAAAAGTCCCAATTCCACCTGGGCTGACGATTAATGATAACCCAGCTAGATAAACAATCAAATTTTGTTTGAATGAAATTTTTTCATTAACCATTTGAAGTAACTCTTTTTGACGGAAAACCTTGATGATATGAGATAAAATGGCGACGGCGAATACTAAAAAGACAAGTTCAATTCTAATATTACTAAAATGATCTGAAATTTTACTGACATCCGAGAACAAAATTAATCCGACATACAAAATCAAGCCTGCAAGAACAATCCAAATTATGTTGCCCTTCATTAGATCCCACCCCTTCATTCCTTACATCAAAATTAAGCAATATATCTAATAACCCACGTTTTAACAAAAATTGTAAAACTTAATTCAATGCCATTAAATTAAGCACAAATCCATACGGACTCGTATCTATTTTTGTTTTAAATTTCATCTTCCCAAAAAATAATTGCAAAACTATATTATTTTAAATCTGAAAAACTTTGAATTATTTTGGAGATGGATAAATTATGGTAAAACATTCAAAGTCTCACCTTGAACTAACCTCAAACCACTACCGTCGACTGTAATGATATTTTAATAAAAACAAAACCAATACTTGAAGATTTTTTACAAAATTATACAAAGACAAATTGAAAAATCTTTAATTTTATAATTCTCATCTTTCCCAAAAAATAATTTTAGAATATTGTAGCTAAATTATTGTTACAATAATTTTTTAATATTTTTTGTGGTAGTCTTAGCGCGGTCCACCCATTTTTTAACTCTCATAATTTTTTGTCAGTTTAATTTTTTCTAAAGTTGATCTAAATATACATCACCTGTTAAGAATACATTTTCAAATTATCGCATGTAATGAAAAGACAAAGTAATTCAGTTATTACAGTATTTTTCTTAGTTACTCTACTCTTGATTTCATCATCTCTTCCTTTTATTGATGCAAGTAATGAAAACAAAATTTCTGATAAAGGTAATTCAAAAATAAATGATAAAAAAGATAATAATACTGCTGAAAGTTATTCGAATGCTAATCTCACAAACCAAGGTAAAAAAGATAAAGACGGTGATGGAATTGTTAACGGCAAAGATAACTGTCCTATGGTTTCAAATCCACTTCAAGTGGATGCAGATGGTGACAGAGTAGGCGATCTCTGTGAAGTTGATACCAAAGATACCGATGGCGATGGAGTTAAAGACAATACAGATGCCTGTTCAACAGCAGCTGGAACCCTCCCAAATGGGTGCCCAGATCCTAATGCAGTCCAGGCATCCTCAAATGTAGAATTTATTGACGCAATAGTAGTCACAGGATCAGATACAGATACACAACCAATTGCT
>DATKZR010000075.1:0-30289 GCA_035527875.1 Nitrosopumilaceae archaeon
TGCAGTTCCAGAAATTCAATTGAATGAATTGGTAAAATTCTTACAAGACACCTTTTCAGTTATAGTAGAAACAAGAGAGAATATTTTAAAATTTTCCTCAAAAGATTCTGCATTAAAGATTGCTGAATGTAAAATTTTTAATCTTAGAAAAGATTTTGAAAAACATAATCCCACACAAGAAGAAATTTTTTTCGAGGAATCTAATGTTCAGGATACTTCAAATACTGAAAACATAATCATGTATGATGGTTTTAAACTTCAGAATGTTTTAGCAAACATGATTCCAGAGGGAGAAAATATCGAAACCATATTTCATGTTTTTTTTACCAACAAACTTACTTGTACTTTTGACAATGACGACCATAGATATCACGGAAGAGCTTTGATAGGCACAAATCCATCAATAATTTCAACTACAGGGATAATAGAAGCACCTGCAAAACCAAGAGAGTATTATTATGATTTAATGACCAATTTTACCCGAGGGATTAATGTTGAAACTATTAAAAGAAAATACCAAGGAACGTATTTAGAGTACAATGATTCTAGATTATCAAAAATCGTAGAAGGTTACCTCTTACAAGGTATTTTTTATTATGAAACTGGAGAACCTTTTTGTGATAATTTAGAATGTAGGTTATTTAATGCACATTGGCAAAAAGATCTTTTGCATTCACAGTTAAAAGTGAAAAAATTATGTGAGCTGCATCAAAAGATATTAAAAAATATGCTTCAAAATCGAATCAAAGTTTCAAAAAATATTTAAAAATATCATTGCATTAAAAGGGTTAGTGGCATCCACATTGGCACGGGTGCTTCATCCTGTTTGAAATCTTCAATTTTTATTGCATCACTACATTTTTTCATATTTTGGTTTGTTAAACAAGCACCTAAGGCTTCTGTGTACAATTTTTTTTGTTCTAATTTAAAGGTCGATTCTTGCTCCAAATCACGATTTGGATTTGCACTCATTAAATTATAGGTGTACTCTTTTGTGTCAAGTTCCAATAAAAGATTAGAAAATATAGCTTTGTCAACTGTCATGACATCATTCATAAACCATTGTGTTTCAAAACCACCTGTATTGTGAGCCACTACAATCATATCTGCATTTTCAAATTCTTTTACAACTTTAAATTGAATGGATAAGACTTTGGTAAAAGTATCCCAATGAGTCATTGATACATGTATGTCTTCTAAATACTGCTCATCATTTATCACACTATTCACACCATCTGTTTTAATAATTTTGATTGGAGCAAAATCAGATTTTTGAGAGGACGTTCCCTCTGGAAAGATGTAAACTTCGATTCCAGTGGGGAGCGACTTACCTTCTTGACGAGGTAACTCGATTGTTAAATTGGTCACCTCCCCCAGATAAACAGTTTTTTTGTTGTTAGGATCAGATAGCTTAATTGATGTTGGTGAGGAAATCTTTGAAAATCCATTTGGATATGCCTTTACAATCTGGAGTACCTCATCGTCTTCTATGTGATTTTGGGACATGTTGTAACCCATAATTCCAGGCATGGCCTCTAAGTTCCCATCAGAGGCAAATGGATGGTTCAGGCTTAAGGAGTGACCTATCTCATGCATGGTAACTCGATAAATCGTTTCATAATCAAATTGCTTATGATTTGTATTTTTTATAATATCCTGAAGTTTTTCCAGCGTTATATTACTCCAAAAATTTTCATCTGTTTTGGCAATTTCTAATATTGTGCTCTGATAATTATCGGTATAAATTGTAACATTGGCAACTGGAGTTAATGGATGGCTAAATCCGGCAACCCCTGAAAGCTGGAATATGGTAGGGTCAGGGGTGCTAACAAAATTTACATATCCATCACAAATTGATTCATTTTTTGGTTGAATATGCATTTCCATATTCCACACTAATGGGTGGTTTGTCACATCAACTATTCGATCATGCCAAGTTTTGATCGCATTAGTTGCAATGTGATTAAACATTGGATTTTCATCATTGTTTGTAATACAATAATCAATTCTAGTATCATTGAAGACCATCAATCTATTTCCGGTATACGGTTGAAAGTCCAAATATTCTTCTTGATCGGTATATCCTAGTACTTTTTGATCGGCTGTAAATGCGATCAAAATTAATGAAAATACAATAATTATTGTTTTTAACATTTTTCTAAACTTAGTTTTAGCAATTTTAATAAAAGATTTTCTATCGTTTAAAAAAAATAAACTCAATAATATTTAACGTAATTTACGATAAATGATCGCTGTTTCAGATTTTTACATGAAGATCTTAAACAAAACTACGATGAGCTACAAATAAGAAATACTTTTCAAAGAAAGTATCAATGATTTTTGCCAATAAAAAAGCGGTGAATTTTAATTAATTGATCCATCATAATTTTCTATAAAACAAAGTTTCCTAAATTAGGTCTATCACTTAAATTAATGAAATATACCAAGGATTTTCATGATGGCAGGAGATTCTGGAACATCTGTTCTTGAGAATAAAGATGATTCACCAAAAATACCAGAAAAAAAGAAAACCAAATTCGATGTAGTAATTATTGGTGCAGGTCCATCTGGATATACTGCTGGAATTTATTGTTCAAGAGCAGGATATGACACTTTGATACTATCTGGGATTTTACCTGGAGGTCAGCTTGTAAACACTACTGAAGTTGAAAATTATCCTGGCTTTGAAAATGGGATAATGGGGCCGGATTTAATGATAGAAATGAGAAAACAGACACAGCGTATGGGTACAACCATAATTGACGATGAAGTCGTAAACGTTGATTTTCGAAATAGTCCGTTTAAAATTCTATCAGCTTCTGAAGAATATGAAGGCAGAGCAGTTATTATTGCAACTGGTGCAAATCCCAGAAAACTTGGATTAGAAGGTGAGAAAAATTTTGCAGGTAAAGGAGTATCATATTGTGCCACATGTGATGGCCCATTTTTTAGAAACCAAGAATTAATAGTTGTAGGTGGTGGTGATTCAGCAATTGAAGAGGCAACATTTCTTACCAAATTTGCAAGTAAAATACATCTAGTTCATAGACGTAGTGAATTACGTGCAAGTAAAATTATGCAAGAAAGAGCTCTCAATAATGAAAAAATAGACTTTCATTGGGATTCAGAAGTAATAGACATTAAAGGAGATCAAAAAATGCAAAAAGGAATAATAAGAAATATCAAAACGAATGAAAAAACAAATCTTGATGTAGGAGGTCTTTTTGTTGCAATTGGACATACCCCAAACACAGCGTTATTCAAAAATCAAATTGATTTAGATGATGAAGGGTATATTAAATTAAAAAATAAAACCCACACAAACATTGAAGGAGTTTTTGCGGCGGGTGATGTTCACGATAGAACTTATAGACAAGCCATTACAGCAGCAGGTTTTGGTTGTATGGCAGCAATCGATGTTGACAAATATCTTACAGAGAAATCCTAATTTTCGAATATTTTATAAAAGGATTCTTGATGTAAATGATTGGCAATGTTGTAATTTGATACAAACTTTTTTTGTGTGAAAAGGTAGTAAAAATTATGGAATCAGATAGAGACATTACAAAATACAACCAAAAACTAGAAAGATTAGGAAGAGAATTATCAAAAATTCAATATGATTTTAAAATCAAAAACAGACCCTCAGAAAAATATTGGGTTAAACGAATTCAAGAATTTGACAATTATCATAAAAAGACGGTAGAATATTTTACTGAAGCATATTCTTTGATGCATTTAGCTAATGAAGAGCAATCATCCATGTTTTTTTTGAGAGTAAGTAAACTCGTGAATTTAGGAGTAAAAGTATTAGAAGACATGGAAAAAATAAAACAGAATCCATCGATTATGAACTTAAAGGACAAGCAACAAAGTAGGTGGAGCGTGGAACTAAGAGAACAATTGATAAAATCAAATAAAGAATGCCTAGATCATGAAAAACGTATGAATGTTTTTTTCAAAGATTTTTATGAAAAATATATAATGAAATAAAAACAAAAAATAGTTTTTTTGTTTCAATAAGCTAATTCAGACATGTGCTTTGCTACTTTTAAACATGAATCAAAATCGTCAGCAGACATTATTTTTTGTTCTGCATAAACGCTTTTAAATTTTCTGCCATCATCAGCAAATATTCCAACAACACAACCATTTCCTTCAATTGTATATTTTTTCATGCAAGCGTATACTGCAGCAGAAGATGGGCTGATCAACAATTTATCTTTCTCGAACACTTCTCTTACGACAGAAAAAGCTTCTCTGTTATCAACAGATACCCAATCATCAACTACTTTCTCTCTTTTCAAAAATAAATCAGGTTTTGCAGATTCTTCAAAATTTCTCCAACCCTGAATCAAATGATTTTGTTGTGGTTGGCATCCGATAATCTTAATGTCTGGATTTTTTTCTTTAAGATAAGTGCCTATTCCTGTAATTGTACCTCCAGTACCAACGCCGGTAAAAAAGTGAGTTACTTTACCTTCAGTTTGTTTCCAAATCTCAGGACCAGTCCCAACGTAATGTCCTTTAAAATTAGCTTCATTGGCATATTGATTTGGTGAATAGTAAGTATCAGGTCTAGATGAGGCAATGGATGTTGCAAGGGCAATACTTTGATCAGTACCCGCACCAACTTTTGGGCATAAATCGTCACTGGTTTCAAACACTTTGGCTCCAAGATTTCGAATAATATCTTTGGTTTCGTTGCTAACTTTTTCAGGAATTACAATTTCAACTTTATAGCCTAATAGATTTGCAATGCCAGTTAAGGCAATTCCTGTGTTACCAGATGTAGGCTCTATTATGATACTTTTGCCCTTTGTTAGGAAACCTCTCTCTTCACCATCTTTTATCATCCAATATGCGGCTCGATCTTTTACAGACCCAAAGGGATTATGGCCTTCAAGTTTTGCAAAATATGTAACCCGGTCATTAGTAAGAGAATCTAATTTTACAAGAGGTGTATTCCCAACTCGATTTAGAATATCAGAAGCAGCAATGGTTTTTGTTGCCAGGATTATTTCACCTTTTTAATTTGAAAGGTAATTGTATTTCCATCTTTTTTCATATCTAGAAGTTCATGTCCATTTCTTGTAACCCATCTTGAAACATCTTCTTCTGCTGCAGGATCATCTGCAGAAACGGTTAATTCTTGTCCAACTTGCATTTTTTCAATTTCAATTTTAGTTCTAAAGACAGGTTCAGGACAAAATAAGCCAGTGCAGTCTAGTTTTTTTTCATTAGATTCAGACATTTTATATCTAATTCATAATGTACGTTTTGTCATATTAAAATCTACTTCAGATTAGCTTATCCTATTTTTGCCAATTTCAGGATTATCGAAAAAGATCCTCCTGTTCTGGACGAATTAATTGGTTGGTTGAAGAAATTTCTTTCGCATGTTCATAATCACGTATTATTACGACAGGACAATTTGCAGTTTTTTTCATTACTAACTCTGCTGCACCACAGATTTCATCTGCAATAGCAATGGCAGTAACCCGTAAAATTTTTCCAAAGTTATCACACGTTCCTCCATAATCAAGAATAGGATTCAAGCCAAATATTCCAATTGCACAGTTGGTTTGTCCCATTCTAAATGGTCGTCCAAACGTATCGGAAATTATTACTGCAACTTCTTTTTCATAGATTTTCCTTATTTGTTGGCAAATTTTTTCTGCGGAATGATCAGAGTTTATGGGAAGTAAAGTTGCAAATCCATTTGGAACATTACTTTCATCAATGCCTGCATTTGCACAGATAAATCCATTTTTGGTTTCAACAATGATTATTCCCTTTTCCATTCTTACAATTTTTTTAGATTCAGAAAGAATCAATTCAACAATACAGGGGTTTTTTTTATATTCAGAACTAATTCCTTGAGCAAGTAACGAAGGAGTGATCGCTGAAAGTTTAACAATTCTTCCTTCCTGTTTAGAAATTATTTTTTGAGCTATTACTACAATATCACCGTCATGAAGATCTACAGATCCGGTAATTATTTCTGAGAGATTATCATTAATTCCGATTTCTTTAGGTATGTGAACTGGAATAATTTGCAAGGATAATTATTCTAAAATATACTGTAAAATATTGTTTATGCTGTAGTAGGTGTCTCTAATTCGATTTTGTAGTGTTTGTTTATGATATCTAAGATTTTGGATAGATCTTTTTCTTCCAAAGTGGTGGTTGCCAAATCTTTAACGATATCTTGCGCCCTAAACGCAATTCCTAGCGCAGATACTTCAAAAAGTTTTACATCATTTGCTCCGTCTACAACACACGTTATGTTTTCCTTATTTTCTTTCCATTCTTGAATTTTTATTTTTGCAGATTTTGATTTATCAGAATCAACATTGATTTTAACCCCATCTAATTTTCCATCGTTAAAAACAAGTTCATTAGAATAAACATAATCTAATCCTAGTTCCTCTTTCAATCTATCAGTCATTATAGTAAACCCGCCTGAGATGGCCATTAGTTTCCATCCTGCTGCTTTGAGAACTCTGCAGGCTTCTTTTGCTCCCGTCATAACAGGTAATGCATCAGCCACCTGTTGACATGTTTCATAGTCTATTCCCTTTAGAGCATTAACTCTTGTACGTAGCCCTTCTTCCCAATTGATTACGCCTTGTATGCCTTTTTTTGTTATATCCCAGATTTCATTTTCTTTTCCTATTTTTTCTGCAAGAATTGGCAAATATTCTGCATCGTAAAGAACACCTTCAACGTCAAAAATTATAAGCAATTGTTTTCTATTTTCCAAACAAAAATCTAATTATATAAAAGTAAAGAATCGTGTTTTCATAATTTTAATCATTTTAATTAAATGATCGCACATATGCGATTTTTCTTAATCTGTACTAAAACAAATTATCTAATTAACAATTACGGGAGTAACCTTGCTTGTAGTTTTAGATGAATCGCATACGCTAGTTACAAAAGTTACAAAATCTTTCAACTTGTATGGAATAGTAAAACAGGCTTCAGCCCCCAAATTATGGCACTCATCAAGAAATTTTTTATCAGCATGTAATGTAATTATTATGATTTTTGATTCTGGATAATTTTTTTTAATCTCTTTTAGAACATTTAGGCCATCATTCTGTGAAAGAACTGTATCTAAGAGAATGAGATCGGGATTAATTATTTTATATTTTTCAATAGCCTCAAATCCATTACTAGTTTCAAATACAATTTCATAATTAATTGAGGACAACAGCTTTTTTACTGAAACCCATGGTTTTGTGGGATTTTCAACAATCATTACCTTTACCATAAAAAAATTAATAGATTCAAGGATTTAGCATTTACTACCCTTTAAGCTGTTTTTAAAATATCTATCCCTTTTTAATAAAAAACGCTAGTAATAAATCGAGGAAGGGATTTGATAAACCATGAGCGGTGAACTAGAGCGAAAATATGAAGTTGAAATTCAAACAACTGAGGAAAAACACAAATTCACAAAAGAATTCAAAGTAATTCTTCAAGATGCAGGATTAATGGACGAGAAAGGTAAATTAAAACTCAAAGGAGTTAGCCCAAAAATGCTCAAAAGAATGAAGCAAGAATTTGTAGATTGTCCAGTTTTAAAAGAAAACATACAATTCATTCAATGTTTTATTTGTCCAAACTTTCAAAGCAGAGTTATGGGCAAAGTCTTTTGCAAAGGCGAGCCTCTAGATTGAATTACAAAAATTCCCAATATGCATAAAATTTATCACGAAAGGCTCATTAGTAAAAGTAGATTCTGAAAATTTGGTTTGGGCAAAGAAAGTATTGGAATAACAGCATCAAAAAAAAATGATTTTAGTGAATGGTATACACAAGTAGTACTAAAAGCCGAATTAGCAGATTATGCTCCAGTTAAGGGCTTGATTGTTTTAAGACCAGATGGATATTCAATATGGGAATCACTAAGGAGTACATTTGATAAAAAATTTGCTAAAAATGGAATAAGAAACGGTTTTCTTCCCGTCTTAATTCCTGAATCATTATTAGGAAAAGAAAAAAAACATTTTGAAGGTTTTAACCCAGAAGTATTTTGGGTAACTCATTCAGGTGAAAACGAAGTAGGAGACAGACTTGCTCTTAGACCAACTTCAGAGACATTAGCATATACACTTTATTCAAAATGGATAAAAAGTTGGAGAGACTTACCACTAAAAATTAATTTTTGGAATACTGCCCTTCGAGCTGAAATTAAAGCCACCAAACCTTTTCTTAGAACTTCAGAATTCTTATGGCAAGAGGGACATACAGTCCATTCTACTGAAGATGAAGCCCATAAAGAAGTTTTCAAGATTTTAGAAATTTACAAGAATACGGTGGAAGAAGAGTTAGCAATTCCCGTAGTCATTGGAAAGAAAAGTGAAAAAGAAAAATTTGTTGGGGCAGTTTATACTACCACAATGGAATCAATTATGCCAGATGGAAAAGCACTTCAGATGGGCACTTCACATTTTCTTGGCCAAAATTTTTCAAAGCCCTTTGAAGTAAAGTTTGCCGATAAAGATAATGTAGAACATTTTGCCTGGCAAACCTCATGGGGAGTCTCATGGAGATTAATTGGTGCGATGATCATGGTTCATGGTGATGACAAAGGGCTTGTTTTACCTCCCAAAGTTGCACCTACACAAGTAGTAATTATTCCCATCTATAAATCGGAGGAAGGTAAAAAACAAGTATTGAAAAAAGCAGACGATATTAAAAATCAATTAGAATCAAAATTAATTCGAGTACATGTTGATGATAGAAACGAGATATCACCTGGATACAAATTTAACGACTGGGAAATGAAAGGAGTTCCCTTGAGAATAGAGATCGGTCCCAAAGATATTCTAAAACAAAAAGTGGTGTTAGCTAAAAGATACAATAAAGAAAAAATAGATTTGAGTTTTGACGAGATTGAAAAAATTGGTTTGATTTTAAATGAAATTCAAACCAAAATGTTAGAGACTGCACGAGAGGAAGCAAAGATAAACACGTTAAATATTTCAGATTATTCTGAATTCAAAGAAAAAATTGGAAAAGGAGGTTTTTTCAATGCTTTTTGGTGTGGAAAACAAGAATGTGAAGAAAAAATTAAGGAAGAAACCGGTGCAGATATTCGTGTAATCCCTTTTGATAAAGAAAACAAAGAGGGCACATGTGTTTTTTGCAAGGAAAAGGCCACCATAGTTCCTATATTTGCGAGGGGATACTAGAACTAAAAAATCAAAAATATAGTATAAGTAATTCAAAGCAATGAGGAATTCATCATGACAGATCTTTATAGATTACTCCCAGAAGAAATGGAGGATTTAATGATAGAACTTGGGCAACCTCGTTACAGAGCGGATCAAATCCTATACTCTTTGTATTATAAATTCCCAGAGAGTATTTCTGAAATAAAACAACTTCCTGCAACATTTCGAGATATGCTTACAGACAAAGGATTTACCATTGGATCAACAAAGGAAACCCATAGAATAGTAAGTGAAGATGGAGAGACTACAAAATTGCTACTTACTATTCAAGATGAATCCCCCGTAGAATCCGTTCTTATGCAATATCCACCAAAAAAGCTATTTGGGCACCCAAGATCTACTATTTGTGTTTCAACGCAAGTAGGATGCGCCATGGGATGTGTGTTTTGTGCAACAGGACAAATGGGTTTTAATCGTAACATGAAAGCTGAAGAAATTGTTGGTCAAGTTATTCATTTTGCAAAAATTCTTTCAGATAAAGGACAGCACATCACCAATATTGTTTTTATGGGGATGGGTGAACCATTGGCAAATTATTCCGAAACAGTTCGAGCCGTTCAATTATTGACTCACCCACGTGGTTTTGGAATTGGTCAGAGGAGTATAACCATTTCAACAATAGGAATTATTTCAAGCATTGATCAATTAGCAGAAGAAAATCTGCAGATTGGACTTGCAATTTCTCTTCATTCCCCAAATGATAAATTAAGGCAAATGTTGGTTCCAACTGCCAGTGAGCATTCTGTCAAGGATTTAGTTGATGCGGGAAAAAGATATTTTTTGAAGACTGGTAGACGTGTAACCTTTGAGTATGCTTTGATTGAAGGAGTTAATGATTCAATAGAGATCGCAGAAGAACTTGCCTTACTTTTGAAAAATAATGGCTCCCATGTCAATCTCATCCCCATAAATCCAACTGCGGGAGACTTTGAACGCCCCTCCAGAAAAAGGGTAATGGAATTTGAAAGAATTCTTTACAATAGTGGTATTAATTGTACAGTTAGGGTAGAAAAAGGGACTGAGATATCAGCTGCCTGTGGGCAATTACGAACTGATGTTTTGGACAAATATAATTATAAAAGAAAATAAATTCAAAAATAATGACTTCAATTTCTGATCAGGATCAAAGAAAACCATTGTTAGAACAATTCTATGAAACAAGAAATCAAACCCTGGAATTAGTAAAAACCTTGGAAAAGGATGACTTCGTAGTTCAAACAGCATTTTACACTAGTCCCCCCAAGTGGCACATTGGTCATGTAAGCTGGATATATGAGGCAATTTTGAGTAAATTGGATAAAAATTATGAGTTTTACTCTAAAGAATTTTCAGAATATCTTAATTCGTATTATCAACAATTTGGAGTTCCACATGATAAGGGGATCAGGGGAAATGTTTCAAGACCTACTGTTAACCAAATTTTTCAATACTTTAACAATGTCAATCATAGAGTAGAGAATTACATTAAATCAAAAGATCTAAGCGATGAAGATATCAGATTAATAACTATGGGTTTCCACCATGAACATCAACACCAAGAATTGTTGATTTATGATTTTCAACATTTACTAGCAGAACAATATAGACCAGTTAAAAAAAGTGAAAAGCCTACGTCTGTGAAAGTTGAACCCAAGGTTGTAGATATCCCAGGTGGTCTGTATACTATGGGTTACAATGGACCAAATTATTGTTACGATATCGAATTACCTGAACACAAAGCATATCTCAAAGATTACAAAATCGATGCTTTCCCGATTACTAACCAACAATATCTAGAATTTATTGATGATGGAGGATATGAAACTTTCAAGTATTGGCTTTCTGATGGATGGGAAAAAGTGAAAAAAAATAATTGGATTGCCCCAATGTATTGGGAAAAAAAGGAAGAAGATTGGTCGGTACGTGATTTCATAGGAATGCGAAGATTAAACCCAAATGAACCGGTTTGCCATGTTAGTTTCTACGAGGCTGATGCATATTGCAAATGGGCAGGAAAAAGGTTACCAAATGAGGCAGAGTGGGAAAAAGCTGCCTGTTGGAATGAAAAAAAACAACAAAAAACAATTTTCCCGTGGGGAAATGATCAACCCACTGAACAAAAGGCTAATTTGTTAGAATCTCATTTATGGGGATGTACAGATGTTGGCGCCTTTCCAGAGGGAGTAAGCTACTATGGATGTCACCAGATGATTGGAGATGTATGGGAATGGACATCATCCGAATTTAGTGGATATCCAGGATTCAAATCGGGTTTTGATGAATATAATGACAAATGGTTTGCCAATCAAAAGGTATTACGCGGAGGATCATTTGGCACACCCAAAATGTCCATCAGAGGAAGTTATAGAAACTTTTTCAGATTAGATGAAAGATGGATGTTTTCAGGTTTTCGGTGTGTGGAAAACTCATAGAATTATTTTTTCGATAATAAGATCAACGCGTAATGTTCTTTTGCATCTAACCAATTTTGCATAATTTTAAAACCGGTTTTATCCATTAATTCTTTAATTTGAGATATTTTGTACTTGTGCGAATGCTCAGTATGAATTAGCTCTCCTTGTTTTAATGTTAAAGAAAGATTTGCTTTAGAAATAATTACAGATTGGTTAACAAGGGATTTCAAATACATTTCCACTCTTTGATCTTGTTCATTATATTTGGCAAAATGTTCAAAATTATTCAAAACAAAGTCTGCATCTAATTCGTCGTTAATTCTCGATAATACATTGAGATTAAATTTTGACGTGATTCCCTTAGTATCATTATATGCATTTTCTAAAATTTGGATACCTTTAACCAAATCCAAACCAATTAAAAAAAGGTCTTCCTTTTTCATGGTCGAGTTTATTTTTTGTAAAAAAGTTTTTCCTTCATTAGGGATAAAATTTCCAAAGCTAGAACCCAAAAATATAATTAAATTTTTTTTGTCATCATATTTTTCAATAAATTCAAGACCACCTTCATACGTATCAATAATTCCAGTAATGTGAAGATCAGCGTAATCCTTTTGAAGAAGTTCTGAGCTTTCGGTTAAAATTTCAGATATATCAATAGGAAAGTATTCGATTTTATTTTGATTTTCAGCAAAAATATCTAAAATTAGTCGTGTTTTAATCGAGGAACCGCTTCCAAGTTCAACCAATCTAAAAGAGGCATCAAGATATTTTGATAAATCTGATTTTAGATTTTTTAAAATTTCAATTTCGGTGCGAGTTGGATAATATTCTGGAAGCCCACAAATCTGTTCAAATAGATCTGACCCCTTTTTATCATAAAAAAATTTTGGATTGATATATTTGGAATCTCGATTCAAACCAGAGGTGATTTCATCTGCAAAAGTTTGTTCGATTTTTGTAGAATGTGGTTTAAAATATTGAAGGTTATTATCAATTACATATTTTTTATAGGTAAGACTCGTTTGCATTGTTTTGTTCAATTATAGGATCAGTCTTATTTTGACATAAATGTTTTATCCCAAATTTATAGGCATAAAGACAATTTCTTGATATACTTCTAGTTTTTAGAATACTTATTGAGTGAGATTTTAAGGGTGAAGCATTTAAAAAAATATTTTGTTAAAAAAAATATTTTCAGTTCTAAAACTTCGATAATAAAGGCAACTGATGATGTATCCTTTTTTTTAAATAAAGGAGAAGTTTTTGTTCTTGCAGGTGAATCAGGATCTGGTAAATCCACGATTGCAAAACTAATTCTTAAATCCATTAAGGCTGATTCAGGAAAAATTATTTTTGATGGCCATGAAATTGAAAACGATAGTAAGAGTTTAGAAAGAATTCGTATGAACTGTCAAATGATTCATCAAGATCCTTACGATTCGATAAATCCACGTATGAAGATACTAGATATAGTATCAGAGCCTCTCGAAATTCATAAAATTGGGGATTCTAATTTAAGAAAAAAAAGAGTTCTAGAGGTTTTAAAAGAGGTGAAGCTTGAACCTCCAGAAGAGATCATTAAAAAATACCCACATATGCTTTCGGGTGGACAAAGACAAAGAGTGGTTTTAGCAAGAGCATTGGCAATAAAACCGAAAGTAATTTTGGCCGATGAGCCTGTATCCATGCTTGATGTATCAATAAGAGCAGAAATGTTAGAATTAATGCAAGATTTACAAAAAAAATATGAAATTTCATTTATTTACATTACCCATGATTTAGCTACTGCAAAGTATTTTGGACAGCGAATTGGAATATTGTACCTAGGGAAAATTGTAGAAATGGGAAATATAGATGATGTATTGATTAACCCTAAACACCCATACACCCAAGCTTTAATCGATGCAGTTTCAGAACCTGATCCAGAAAATTTAACCAAGGAAAAGAAAATCAGAATAAATGAATCAAATGGAGTTAATGTCTATGAGGGATGTAGATTCAGGTCTCGCTGTCCTTATGTAATTGATCAATGTGATTGTGAACCCGAATTAAAAACAACTAAGGGAGGACATTCCTTGGCATGTTATGTAAAATTAGATTAAGATGTCTTTACTGCTGGCATCCTCTTATCTTTGTAAGTGACCACATATGAGACTCCATTTTTTGGATATACACCATAGATGAGCTTTGCTTTATTTACTACAGAGTCTTTTAAGGAAACCATTATGAACTGACTCTCTTTTGATCTTTCTTCTAAAATATTTGCTAATTTTTCAGCATTTGGGGCATCAAGATGAGCGTCAACTTCATCAAACAAGTAAAATGGAGAAGGCCTTAATTTTTGTAACGCAAGTACAAATACGATTGCAGCTAAAGTTTTTTCTCCCCCGCTAATTGATGTTGATTCTCGTTTTGGTTTACTAAGAAATTGGATTAAATATGAAATTCCAGAATTGAAAATATCATCTTCGTTCTGTAATTCAAGCCATGCGTTTCCACCGGTCATCTTGTTGAATATTAATCGAATTTCTTTATCCACCACATCAAATGCATTTAAGAAAGTCTGGCGTTTGTCTTTTTCAATTCCTTCAATGAATTTTACTATAGAATTCCTTTCTGCTTCCAAGGAATTTTTCCGTGTTGACATTGAACGATAACCATAAGACACATCAAGATAGGTTTCTGGAGCTTTGGCATTTAAAGCATTTAGGGAGTTTAATTCAACGGTTAAGCCTTGAACTATAGTTTCAACATCAAAGGATTCCATGTTTGCATCAAAACCAAACGCTTCCAACAATTTTTGAAGTTTAGTTTCAGTTTCAGCCAGGTCATGTAAATCACGGTTTAACGAATCTGATTTCCTTTCTAACAAGCCGACTTCTTTATTGAGCGTTTGATTTTTGTCTGACAGAACTTTTAATTTATCATCATATTCTTTAATTTGTCCTATAGATGTACCAGAATTAGAAATAAGACCCTGCTCTTTTTCTCTTAAATTTTCAAGGACTTCTTTTTTTGAATTTCTTTCTTGTTCTAGTAACTTAATTTTATTTTCTAATTCTTGACGTTGAAATTTCAATGATGATTCTTCTTCGTGAAGATTCTTAGATTGAGAAATTGTTCGGTTGGCCTCGGATTCTACCTCTGCCAATTGTGAAGATCTATCCCTATATTCGTTCATGATTAAAGTGTGTGTTTTTTCTACCTCAGATTTTTTGGAATTTATTTTGGCCAACTCGCTTGAAATGCGAGTTTGTTCACCACCGGCATAATTTTCTTCAACGAGTGAAATTCTATTGTTTAATGATTCTACATGGGAATCAATTGTAGATAATTCTCCAGACAATATTTTGTTTTTTGATTTGAGTTCCGATATCCTATCTATCATTTGTGATTTCGTTTGATTGGCTGATAACAATCTTGCCTTAAGGTTAGAATAATTCTCATCAGCGGATGTAAGATTCTTTTCAGAAATCAGTAACCTATCCAAGTGATTTTGTTTAGAGATTTCAATATTGTAAAGATTGTTTTGTTTCTTTAAAACATATTTTTTTAGCAAGCTTATGGATTCCAATAGTCCACCAATCGAAGAGCTAAGAGAAATTATTTTAGTAAGTTTTGAGATTTTGGAATTAATATCAATTACGACTCCACCTCCTTTAGCTTCAAAGAATTCACCATCCAACGTGACTGCTTTATAACCAGATTTTGATATTGCGTGGGCAGATGCTCTAGAATCGGTAAGAACTACATTTCCAAAAAGAAATGATTTGAGGCGAGAATGCTCAGGTTTACACTTTACATAATCAGAAAGGATTCCAATAATACCAGGGTGTTTTGGCAAATCCAATTTAAAATCTGGAATCGCATCTAAAGGAATAATTTTTAGTTTTGGAAGATTTTGGGAGCGAGCAGATTCAGCTATTCCCAGTAAAGTTGCAAAATCTTTTACTACAATTGCTTTAATCCAATCAGAGCTAACGGCTAAAACTGAGCGTTCAAATTGTTTTTCCCAAGAAATCATTTCATAAACTAACCCATCGATACCAAGCTTTTCTGAATCTTCTTTCAGCTTTGCAACAGTATAGTCTTCATGCATTATTCCTTTTACCGTTTTAATTTTTGTTTGGTATTGCGCAGCAGCTTTACTTGATTTTTCAAGAATTAGTTTGAGATCCTCAGAGTCTTGGAGTATTTGAGATTTTTTTAAATTTAGTGTTGAAATTCTATTATTCAGCTCTATTATGGTTGCATTGTGATTATTTATTTTGAATGCCAATCTAGTTTCCAAGTTTGAGAGAGTGTTGATGTCTTTTTCCATTTCAAATAATTTGTTAGAATTTGAATTAATTTTTTCTTCAGAGTCCTCTTTTTCATTATTAATTTTTGATAATTTTAATTTTGCAGAATTTAGTTGTGCGGTTAAATTTTTTATTTTATTATCTATTTCTAATTTTTTAGATGAAACTCTAGATTGATCTTCTAAAACGTTATGACGAATGGAATCAATTTCATTCATATCTACATTAATTTTTTTAATTTTTATGTCAGTATCATTTATTGTGTTTTTAATTTGAGATATTTTTGATTCTATGTCATGTCTAGAAACTGAAACACTTTCTAGCTCGTTTTTGATTTCTGGGAATCTAGAATCAATTTGCTCAAGTCTTTTTGTAGAGGCAATAATTCCACTATTGTATACTTCAAATTGTTGCATTGCTTGACTAAGGTCAGAATCAATTGTTGCCTTGGCTTGGTTATAGATATCTGCTTCTTGCATTAATTTGGCCTTTTGAGCATCTAAATCATCAATTTCCTTTCTGATTTGTAATCTTTCGGTATCAAAAATTTGAATTCTAGAGATTATCTCATTTAATGATGCCTCTTTTGACGTTTTTTCATTTAATACAACTTTCATTTTATTTGCCGCATCAATTGCCTTATAGCGATTAAGTTCTCTTTGTAACAAATCACTTCGCAATTTTTGGTTTCGTTCTTCTTCTAATTCATCTATTCTCTTTTTAATTTCACCCATCTTTGCAAGGGCTATCTCTAGTCTTCTGTCTGCATCTTCGAGTTGTTTTAGTGATTCTAATTTTTTTTCATCAAAATAGGATAGACCAACCAAATCTTCAATTGTTTTTCTTTTTTCCTCTGATGAAAACTCAGAGATCCTGGTGACAGTTCCCTGTTGGACCACATTCAGCTGACCTAAGCCAGCATTAGCTACTTCCAATAGATCCAGAATATGGCTACGGTTTGTTTTCTTTTTGTTAAGATAGTAAGTGTTCTCACCCTTATCATCCATCTCCCTTGTTATTTCTACGGCATCAGAATCCATAGGTATTTTTCTATCAGAATTGTCAAAGTGAACACTTGTCCTTGCCATTTTAGGTCCATGTCTATTGCCCTCTATATCATGAATTAGAGATCGAATCTTATCTACACGCAGTATCCTTGGTTTGTTCTCACCCATTGCAAAAATTATGGCATCAAGAATGTTACTTTTTCCTGAGCCATTTGGTCCGGATATTGAAATCAGTCCAGGTTCAAATTGTACCGTGGTGTTCTTAAATCCAAATGATTTGAACCCAAAGATTTCCACTTTTTTAACGTGTACCAATTAGTTTACTTTTCCAATTTGACAGGATAATCGATGTTCAACAAGTTTAATTGACATAATTGAGTAATTTTTCTTGTTTTACTATCAATTTTTTCGTAATGGTAAATTAAATTCAAGTTATTCCATTAATGGTATTAATCATCAATAAAAAATCGGCTTGTCCTCGGGTTCGAAAAAATTCAAAAAATACTTTATTTCAAGAGTTTTTGTGCCTATTTTTAAAAATTGAAAAATCAAACAAAAAGAATTATGCGTTCATATGTACAAAATCAACTATTGACATTATCTTACCCATTTCAACAAGATGGCCATAGCTTTTACCCTTACTTGTCTTCAAAGGAGTATTTCCTACACTTATGAAGAGTAAATTTCCTTGGCCAAGAGGGATTGTTATTCTTTTTATTTTTTCATAAGCAGCAATAACATATAGTCCGCGCCCAACTATGTCAGTAACTTTTGAGCGCTCTTGCCATGCATTAATTGCCCTTAGAATTGTTTTTTTGGTGTCAGCCAAAGGTACTATGTTTCTTACCCCAGTTCTTTGACTGTGCCAAAGAATTTCTCCTTTGGAGCTACATACTGCCGCAAATCTGATGGATTCATTAAAATCCATTAACATGTTTAGGAGTTTTTCATACTTTTCCACGGTAACATTTGAAGGGGGATTCTATTAAGTTATTCTAGTATGGTAATGTCAAAAAGTTAGGTTAATTCAGATATAATTATTCCCCAGCTACAAAACGTTCACAATCTTCTTTTGCTTTTACATCAGCCATTTGTTCTATTGGATGTTTCATTAAATAGGCACTAGCAGGTATGATTGGACCTCCCACTCCTCTATCAAGAGCAATTTTTGCTAATCTAACTGCATCAATTACAATACCTGCAGAGTTTGCTTTATCATCAACTTCAAGGCGAACTTCCATATTATACGGAATGTTTGCCCACTGTCTTCCTTCGATTCGCATAAACATTAGTTTGGTATTACCCAAAAATGGAATAAAATCAGATGGACCAACGTAGATTTTATCATCATCAAGTCTTTCGGAAAGTTGACTTTGGACACTTTCTGTTTTAGAGATTCTTTTAGATACAAGCCTGTCTTGTTCTTTCATGTTTAGAAAGTCAGTATTTCCACCTACGTTGATTTGATAGGTTTTCTCAATTTTAGTTCCACGGTCACTGCATAATTTAGCCAGTGTTCGATGGACAATTGTCGCCCCAACCTGACCTTTAATGTCATCACCAATGACTGGAATATTTTTTTCTTCAAATTTCTTGGCCCAATGTTCATCTGATGCGATAAATGAAGGAATACAATTTACAAATGCAGTATGAGTATCAAGACAGATTTGTGCCCAAAATGCAGTTACCTTATCTGAGCCCACGGGTAAATAAGAGACTAGAATTTCAGTTCCAGTTTCTTTGAGGATTACTTTGATTTCTTCAGCTAGTTCTTCATCGGTTTTTGTACTTTTAATTGGTTTTATTCTATTTTCTACCCATACTCCAACGCCATCTAAAGCAGGACTTTCGTACACTTTGGCATCAGTTTTTGGCATCGAGTCTTTTGGGATCCAGTCAACCATGTTAGGATATTCATAAATTGCCTCATTGATTGGTTTGCCGATTTTGTTTTCGCCCACATCAAAACCACAAACAAAATCAACATCATGTATACCATATCCTGCTAATTTATCATGAATTATTCCGGTAACTTCTTGTGAAGGATTTTGTCTGTAAAATTCTATACCTTGAATTAATCCTGAAAAACAATTACCAATTCCAATTAATCCAACCTTAATTCTCCCTCCCATTCAAAATTTGGTGTTATTTGGCGGGTTTAAAGTTTTCTTAAAAAGAATATTCAATCAAGATTCCAAAGATAAAAAAATTTAATTTTGATAAAAATTATTATTCTATACCGTTCATCATAATTTATTGTTTCCAAAAATTAGAATAAAAGAATTAAGGCCATTAAATTTAGAAGGAGGGTATCTGATTGATGGTTTTCCATCTATGGGATTTAGTAGCGTTATTGCAACAGAATCCATAATACATACATCTCAATTCACGATTGCTGGAATAATTGATTCAGATATTTTTCCACCTATTAGTTTGATAAAAGATGGAAAACCAAACTTTCCTACGCGGATTTTTGTAAATGATGAATTAAAAGTTGCAGCATTTTTATCTCATCTGGCAATAGAAGAATCACTTCATAGAAACGTGGCAAAAAAAATGCTAGACTGGGCCAAGGATAAGAAAATTTCACTCATTATAAGTAGTGTCTCAATAAGGTCACCTATTGGAAATGAGGAAATTATCGCCATTGGAAGCACGGAAAGTGCTACCAAAAAATTAAAGAATGCAGGTATGAAAGTTCTAAAATCTGGAACTATTCCTGGAATACCTGGAATGTTACTAAATGAAGGAAGTTTGGCTCAACAGGATGTGATAGTAATTATTTTTCATTCCGAAGGCACAGGTCCAGATTTCAGATCTAGTGCACAACTTTGCATGGCCATATCACAATTAATACCAGGAGCATCATGCGACATTCCAGCTTTGCAAGCAGAGGCTGAAAAAGTAGAACGGATAATCAAAAACGATTTGGAAGAAGCCAAACAGTTCGATTCCATGTATAGATAAAATAGAAATTACCCACAATCTAAAATTTCCACCTTTGGTTGGCATTCAAAGTTGAACTTGTCAATTTTTTCAATCAATTCATCGCAAAATTCAGGATCCAAGGATTTTTCAAAAGTTCGTATATCATTTATGATTGAAACATGTCGAATTCCACATGACTTGTCTGACATTGCAATAAAAAACACAACAATGAAAATTCCAATACTGATCAGAATAAGATTTTTAATTTTTAGTGATGTCAAGTTCTATTGTCGAAACATTTCGTTTTTTCCCATCTTGTGAGGTAAGGGAGTCAGATGAAATTCTAACGTCACTAATTTCATATCCAACGGCATACATTCTTTTAACTATCATTTGAGAGACATCTACAGCTTGTGTTATTCTTTTTCCTCGTGCCTTAATCGTAACAATGGGCATGGTTGAAAGTTGAGTGAGTGTAGCTGCAACATAGGACATGATTGGTTTGGTTCCGACATAAATCACATTACGTTCTTCAGGAGTGAGCTCTGTTTTTTCTTCACCCGTTAAATCAGTTTTCGTTTCTGACTCTGGTGATTCAAGTTGTGGCTCTGGCTCTGGTGCTTCAAGTTGTGGTTCTGACTCTGGTGCTTCAAGTTGTGGTTCTGACTCTGGTGATTCAAGTTGTGGTTCTGACTCTGGTGATTCAACTTGTGGTTCTGGCTCTGGTGATTCAAGTTGTGGTTCTGGCTCTGGTGATTCAAGTTGTGGTTCTGGCTCTGGTGATTCAACTTGTGGCTCTGGTGATTCAACTTGTGGCTCTGGCTCTGGTTTTCTTGAATCTTGAAATTCTGACAAAATATCTTCAGCGTCTTTAGATTTTTTTGAAGCACTCAATTTAATTTTCCTTTATTAACAAAATCCCCCTTTGCTTTTATTTAATTTTTGATATCTTCTGGTTTAAGATAATCTTCAAGAATTTTTTCTACTTCTTCATCATTTTTGCTGCTTTTAATTTGATTTACTAGATCTTTTTCTTCAATCTCATAGCAGTTTAGAAAATCTTGAGAGTCTTTGTACAATAAAAGAACTTTATTTTTAAAAACACAATGATATAGGCGTTCTTGTATCATTTGTTCAGGTTTAATTTTTATTCCATCATTGTCGGTTATTACTGGATAATCCACACAATTATGGAAATTTTAAAGTATTTAGATGAATACATAATATTGTAATAATCAAACAAACTAGACATGGTATTGGAAACTAGAATAGTTTTCCACATAGACTTTGATTATTTTTATGCTCAGTGTGAGGAGATCAGAAAGCCAGAATTAAAATCAAAACCAGTATGCGTATGTGTTTTTTCAGACAGGGGGGGAGACAGTGGGGCAATTGCCACTGCTAATTACTCCGCAAGAAAGTTTGGAGTGAAATCAGGAATTCCAATTATTTTTGCAAAAAAAATGCTCCTAGATCAAAAAGATGCTGTTTTTTTACCTGTCGATTTTGATTTTTACAAAAGTATGTCCGATAAAGGTATGGAAATAATGAAAAAAAATGCGGATGTTTTTGAGTATGTAGGTAAAGATGAGGCATATCTAGATATCACAAAAAAAGTTAATGATGATTGGGTTGAAGCAAAAAATTTAGCCACCAAGATTAAAAGAGAAATTAAAGATAAACTGAATCTTACTTGTTCAATTGGAATTTCACCGAACAAATTAATTTCCAAAATTGCTTCAGATTTTCAAAAACCAGATGGATTGACACTTGTGTCACCAGAAAAAGTAGATGAATTTTTAGAACCATTAAAAATTGAAGAGATTCCAGGTATTGGTAAAAAAACAGGAGAAATATTTTCTCAGATGAATTTTCATACCATTAAAGATCTAAAGAAATTAGATGTGTTTACACTCCATAAAAAATTTGGGCGAAAAACTGGAACTTACATATTCAATGCAGTTAGAGGAATTCATAAAGAACCAGTTAAGGAAAGAGAACCAAATTTACAATATAGCAAAGTTATGACTTTAAAGAAAGATTCGATGGAATTTGATTTCCTTTTTGAAAATATAAAACAATTATGTGGCGAGGTATATCAAATCGTTTTAAATGAAAATATAATGTTCAAATCAATCGGCATACAATTAATACAATCAGATCTTTCCAATAAAACAAAATCAAAAACGTTGAAAAATCCCACCTTGAATTTAGAAGAATTACAAAAAAATGTTAAACAATTATTAAAAGATGCCTTGACCGATCAAAAAATTACGATAAGAAGAGTAGGTGTAAAAGTATCTGAACTTTCAGAAATACAAGATCAGAGTAATATTACAAGTTACTTTTGAAAATTACCGTCGGACTCTAACCTTTTGAGTCTTCTTGATTCAATCAATATCACTACCAAAAGAAAAACAAACAACCACGGCAAGAACATTATTTCTCCGGCAACAGAATGAAATTCTTCCCATTGTTCTGCATTAGTAGTTACTTTTAGTGCATACCAAGATAATGAAAAAATTCTTATCATATTTACAATAATTGTGCCTATAATCCCTAGGGTGAAGTAAATAGATTTTCGTTTTCTTGGGATATTCATTTTTAAAAGAAAAGCACCCATTACAAGAGAATAGATGATTATACTGTGGACACCTGCAGAGGGCCAAAATACCTGAAGGACCATTGACCCATGATCTCCTTTTAGGAACATTATATTATCACGAGCCGTTGCAACTCCAAGATCAAAAACTCCTATCAACCAGACATTTGCTTGAACTAAAAATGGAACAACGTATTGAAGAGGGCCAAGCGTATCATAAGGAAAAAAGGCATCAAGTGAAAGAATGATTGCACTGCCTCCCAAAAAGATAGGACCTGCAGGGGCAATTCGAATCCACCTCTTACCAAAATAAATTGTTAATGCAGTCATTACAAAAATTGTTAAAATAATGAAGTCCCACATCCATGTCCAAGAATAAATTAATTGAACATTATATTGTTCAGAGGAATTTAAAATATAATCTCGAAGTCCATATTCTAACCCAACAAGATAAGTTATTGTAAGAATAGCCAGTGGAATTACGGCAAGTAGTCGTTTTTTAGAAATTATAATTTTGAGCCCAACAAGTTCAGCGACGATAAATACCAAGGCAAAAAGAAATCCACCTCTGCCTTGATTCCAACTTAGGCTAAAACTATCAGGAAACACTAGGAGCGCAAATAAAATTGGACTTGATATAATCGCCATTCCAATATAGAGATTCTTGTTTTCCACCACGCTTAAACAAAAATTTGGGCAATAAAAATCTCAAGCTTTTTTTTATTCCAAAATAGAAAATTTCTCAGGGCAGTTTAGATGTTCATAATATGGGTCAGATGGAAGGTCTTCTACAAAAAATAGCGTAATTGCATATTTTTCAGATTTTGAAATAGATTTACTGCATTTGCTACAGCGTAAGTTTTCCACAAAAATCTTAGGATGAAATTATACTTTACGAGGTAGACGTAATTTTATGAAATAACCTTAAATGAAATCAGAAATGGTTTTTTGCCTCATTAATTTTCCAATATTTCCGTGCAAAAGCCATTCAGATGTGCTAATGCTCATCTTCTGTGAAGCCAAAGATAGGGCATTATCAAAATTATCAGCAAAAAGGGGTTTTTTCTTCATTGCCACTCGTATACCTTCTCTTATTTGCCACACACCAACAGGAATCGCATACTCTGGTCTTATTTCTCTTAAAATAATCACACCTGATTGTATTTTGTTTTTTGAAAGATATTCAGTTACTGCTAGTTTGGCTGCAAAATATGCGCCAGCAATTGCTGGGGGGTGATGAATTCCTCTTGCATCTTCATGATCTGAACCAAACCCCAAAATTCCATTCGAATACCAGGCTTCAACCATTTCATAAATCCACCTATGAGGAAACAATACGATAGAAAATAAATTTCCCAAATGCTCATAAGAAAAAACCTTACATGAGTCAATTAATCCATAATCAAGTATTTCATCAGTTAATGATTTTGAAATAATATCATCAGTAGCAGTGATACTCCATTTTGTTGGCACCAGTTTTCTTTCTTGGCCTAACATACCAATACTAAAACATTTTTGAATACGAGAAACATCGATGCCGGAATTATATAAATTCAAAATTGCATCTTTAGCCTTCATGTCCTTGTCATAGAAAGTTTTCTCTATTGATTTGTCAGAAGAGGATCCAGAAAATTTGGCAGATTTTATATCCCCAATTGGTCCAAAAGGAGCACTCTCGCCATCAATTGAAATGTGTGATGTAGGTTTGTGAAATTCTAAATCAGAATCAATGGGTTTGGATGACATTGCAACTTCTTGTAAATCTTCTATGAACCTTCCTTCTGTTGCATCTACAGATATTTTTTGAATTCCACGAACTAAGTTTAATCGGAAATTTACTATCTCTTCTAATGATTTACCAATCCATTTTTCAGGTTTATCAAGTAAACTTGTATCTCCATGGATTGGCGGGACCATTGGACCAACCTGAACCTTGGGATAATTATAAGAGCCTACAAAAACAGATGGAGGACTAGTTCCACTAATAGAATCAGAGGAAAACAAATTCCCATATTTTGATAAATTTTCATTCCATTTTTCCAAAATAGATCTTCGAATATCCTGAGAATTTAAAGACAACAAATTTTGTGCCTAAATTTAGGCTATTAACTTGCCGAAGCTGAAAAATTAACATAAACCGGATAGTGTTTAAAGATCAAAATCTAGCCCACTATTATGACAATAAAGAGGATTGTCTCGTTTTTACCTAGTGCAACAGAATTAATCTATGAATTAGGAGAACAGAAAATACTATTTGGAGTTACCCATGAATGTAAGTATCCAAAAGAAGCACAAACAAAACCTCAAGTAATTAAATCGGTGATAAATTCAGAAAAATTATCTAGTAATGAAATAAACTCCCAAACTTGTAAATTATTAAATGAAGGAAAAGATATTTTTATTTTAGATGAGGAAAATTTAGTAAAAGCAATTCCTGACCTAATAATTTCTCAAGAAACATGTGAAGTTTGTGCAGCCTACATCAATCAAGTAAACCAAGCTATTCAACTTTTGTCTAAACGACCAATAATATACTCAATGGATCCACACAGTTTGGAAGAAATTTTAATTTCAATTACTGAAATTGGAAAAATTCTTGAAAGAGAAAGTAAATCTGAAGAAATTAGATTAGGACTTGAAAAAAGGATTTCGTACATAAAGAATATTTCACACAAGATGAAGCCAAAGGTTCTGGCAATAGAATGGATTGACCCTTTTTTCACAGCTGGTCATTGGATTCCAGAAATGGTAGAATTTGCGGGAGGAATAAACTTGATCAGTAAAAAAGGAGAGCATTCAAGAAAAATGAATATTGAAGAGGTGATAAAATCAGATCCAGAAATGATCATTTTCATGCCCTGTGGCTTTGGCACCAAAAAAACAATTGAAGAATATAACAAAATATTAAAAAATAATTCAGATTGGAATGATTTACGCGCGGTTAAAAATAATAAAATTTTTGCAGTTGATGCTAATTCGTTTTTTAGTAAACCAAGTGTTAGAACAATTACAGGATTAGAAATTCTTGCAAAAATTATTCAACCTAAAACTTTTGTAAATCTCAGCGTTCCAAAAAATTCATTTTATAATATAAAATAATCTACTGTGGCCTAATTTTACATTCTACTCTTAAAGATCTTACGGTTGTATAGTAGGTTAGCGCCAATAATCCAATGGCAGCAATTCTAATTGGAATTTCATAGTTTGTAAGAAATGCCATAGAGGTTGCACCAATACTCCCAAAAGTAGAAATAATTGCAAAACCAATAGGGCCGCAGCTACATGCTCCTGCAGCTGCTCCAATAAAGGAACCAAATACACTTCCACCAATTTTCCCTTTAGAGTTTTTTAGAATATTAATTCTATAAACATTCATTGGAAGTACTAATGCAGATAATCCAGATAGAATGATAATTAACGAAAATCCAAATTCTGTCCCTTCTGGAATGTGTCCTGCAACAAAGGGCTCTATGAAAATATATTCAGATAAAATAAGTAATCCAATGGACATAGAAACAAAAATTCCTATCGCTAAGAGAGAATATTTGTAATTGGAGAATACCATCTTTAAAACTTGAACCAAATCAGATCATATTATCCATAATTTTTTTGAAGGTAGTGTATGGTTGCGCACCATCAAATTGTTCCTGTTGATTATCAGGTCCAACAATGATAAATGTAGGAGTAGCTCGCGCTCCATGTTTTTTTGCCTCAGACACATTGTATTGTACCCTTTTCGAATATTTATCTGAATCAAGACAGATTTCAAACAAATCCATATCAAGACCCATACTAAACGCAAAGGCCTTTAATCTTTCAGAATTTGCCCACCCATTATCTATTTGGGACTCTTGAGAATTGTACAATAAATCATGATATCCCCAATACATTTCTTGGTCTTCAGCACAATAAGAGGCCTGAGCTGCAATTGGAGAATCATGTCCCAAGACAGCTAAATCAACAAAAATAAGATTAGCCTTTCCTGTAGCAATATAATTTTCATAGATTGCAGGCTTGTGTGTATGAAACCAATTATAACATGAATGGCATTGGTAATCACCAAATTCTACAATGGTTATCAGAGCAGAAGGATCTCCTAGGATTGGAGAACCCATAGCAGTGGATACATCTCCATGAGTTCTTCCCATATCCAAGTTTACAGTTTCACTAGAAGAGAATGAATATGACCCAATAATACCTATACCAACAATTGCGACAATGACACCAATAATAATTCCTTTCTTGTTCATATTACTAACCTTCAGAATTTGTTTAAAAAACTTATTCCAAATTGCTGTGAGATTTTCGTCTAAACAGGTTCACAAATTTTCCAATTACCGTATCTACTGGACAAGTCTCGCAGGTGATACTTGTAGAGTGTCCAGCAAAATGGTTTTCAAATTTTTCTCTAGAATTGAATATCAGATCACATTTACTACAATAAACTTTAGTAACATTATATTTTCCTGATTTTTCCATAAATGGATGTGATAGTTTGGCCTTATAAAGATCCTGTTGAAATTCGCCACATGAAAAAAATTTTAGATTAAATCATTACAAGTTTTTTTACTTTAAAAATTTAATGATTTTTTCATTTTTAATTTCTTGTACCATTATGACAAAAGATCACAAATAATGAATTTTCATATGTGCATTGTGTTCTACTTCAAATCTTGTAACAAACCCACAGTGAGGACAAGAAAACATCTGATTTTGTGGAATAGGATCGCGTTCAATTTTCCGTCCAGAAAGAGATCTAATACTTACCACTTCATTATTGGAAATTACTGCAAAGTTATGCCCTTCTCCTATCGAATCCAGAAATTCTTTGATGGAAGATATTACCAGGTTAATATCAATAATTTCATCATCTTCAATTGTAGACAAAATGAATTCATGGGTTTTTAAGATCGGGATGGCGGCAACTTGGTCAGAAACATAAACTATTAGTTCGCTTTTGATTGACTCAACATCCCTACAATCAATGGTTAGCATTAAATTTTTAACGTGTGATCTGTATTTTAGTTTAACAAAATTTTGAAAATGATCATTATGTAATAGATGAAGTCTGATAGTACATTAAATCACTTGTTGATGCCAAATTAGGCATGAAAATTTAAGAAATTTTGTTTTCCGTTGATACTTTATGGTCATTGTAAGTTAATGAAAAACATTTTCATTTTAAAATGAAAAATGAAGTGTTAACGAGTTTATCGACAAAGAGGAAAAAGGCAGACCCCCCGCTTGTGCGTAATTTTTCCAGAGAGACTATCGTAGAACGATGGTATGATTTGTTGGAAATTGCTTAAGATCATAATGTGAGTAGGATTGTTGGAAATATGTTTTCTAAAGGATTATACATTTATAAAAAATCAAATCTTGAGTGCGAAAATCTCTTAAACTGTTTTTAATAGGATTTGGGGTTTCTTTTTTAATTTCTATGGGAGAAATTTTTGAATTAGAAACCTTGCCAGATGAACCCTCTGAATATCTTAAATTTTCAATATCTTTTACTGGACCTTACATAAGATTATTTTACTATTCTTTATTGGTGGTGGTAATACCTTTTATGACCATTCCTCAATTAAAAGAAAAAATAAGTAACAAATTACATTATGTCTATGTTCTATTATCAGGAATTACCTTTGGTTTTTCAATAGTGGGTATTTACACCGTATTTACCCAGAGAATATTCGTTTAAACGAATTTGGTTAAATTCTCATCCTTCCCAAAAAATAATTTAAAGAATTAAAAAATTAATATAGACACATTACAAAGAGTAGTGCAAGTTATTACTGAAAAAACTGATTTTCAAATTAGAAATGGCTTGTAAGGGAACTTGTACTATCCATGTAGCAAAAAAACCCAGAAAGAACGATATGGGCAGATATGAATCAGGCCAAAAGCGTTGCTCAAACTGTGAAGTATTCATCATCTGGGAAGGGAGATCCTGTCCGTGTTGTGGCAGTCCCCTCCGATCAAAACCACGAAACTCTCATGGTAAGGAGAAACTAATTTTAAAAAATTAATACTTTGCAAAAAATAGTTCATGAAATTTTAGATGACGCTTGTTCCAATAATTTCGAATGCATAATCTCCTTGCTCAAAATTAATATGTAAAAATTATGTCTAATTTTTCATACATGAGAGATTCTGAAACATTCGGTATAGAAAAAGGACATGAAAAAGAAGTCATTGAATGGCTTAATGAACAATCAAAAGATTCAAAATTTAAAGCAAGACTGTATGGATATTCAGTGGTAACACAGAATTTTGGAGAATTTGAAATGTTTTCATGGATAGGAGATGTACAGATTGCCAGAAAATTAATAGGGAAAGCAAGTAAGCGATTTAAAATTAAGGTCATCGAGGGAGGATACAAACCTCAAGAGAAAATTTTTCGAATGAAAAAATATGATTTTGCCAAGGTCCGAAAAGGAGATAAAACTATTGGACAATTAGAATTTGAAGTATCACGATTTGGAAACAACCAATGGGAAATAAAAAATGAGGAAAGACATTAAAGACGTTAATTAAAAATTCAATAAGAAAAAAATGAAAGTTGGATTGATTGGGACTGGTTTGCTTGGAAATTCTGTTGGCTTACATTTGATGCAATCGGGTTATCAATTAACGGTATTTAACAGAACTAGTGAAAAAACAAAAGAGCTAAAAAACAATGGGGCACAAATTGTATCAACCCCAAAAGAAGTTGCAAAAAATTCAGACGTTGTAATAACTGTGATAAAAGATTCAAATGCAGTAAAACAAGTTTCTTTTGAAAAAGATGGAATAATTCATGGAAATCATAAAGATCTTATTGTATGTGATATGAGCACCATTAATCCTCTAGAATCAAAAAATATCGCTGAAAAATTTTCCAAACATAATATTTCAATGTTAGACACACCGGTAATGGGAGGTCCAAATGTGGCAATCACTGGAGATTTAATTATGATGGCTGCAGGTAACAAGGATTCGTTTGATAAATGCAAAGAGCTTTTTGATACAATAGCCAACAAGGTTTTCTTTTTGGGAGAAAATGGTACTGCACATGCAGTAAAACTAGCGATGAACCTTCAAATTACAATGTTGGCACTTGCATTATCTGAAGGAATTACCTTAGTAAGAGGTTCCAAGGTAGACCCCAAACTCTTTCTTGAAATACTCAACTCGACTTATTTTAAAACTGGAATGAGTGAAAATAAAGCATTGAAAATGATTCAAAATAAATTTGAAGCAACATTTACCCTTGAAAATCTGAAAAAAGATATCAATATTATTTCAGAAACCTCAAAATCATTAGGTTTGGATTTACCAATGATAAAAAAAGCTGAAGAAATTTATGAAAATGCGGTATTAGAAGGATTTGGTAATCTGGACTACACTGGAATATTGGCATATTTAAAAAAATTAAATGAAAAGAATTGAATTTAAAAACACGATTTTATGACTAGATTTCACCACAAATTCTATAAGTTACAACAGTAAAATTTCAACATGAGATTAAAAGACAAAGTATCCATTGTGACTGGGGCATCCGGTGATATTGGAATAGCAATTGCAAAACGGTTTGTTGAAGAAGGTTCCAAGGTTATTCTAATTGCGCGAGATCTCGAAAAATTAGAAAAAGCAAGAAAGGAGATTGGAAATGAAGAATCCACAGCTTCAATGTCATGTGATTTAACTGAAGAATCTCAAGTAATTCATACGGTAAAGCAGATTATTGACACATATGGAAAGGTAGACATCCTTGTAAATAATGCAGGGGCAATTAACGATCCAGTTCATTTCCATGAAATGCAAG
>DATKZR010000076.1:0-4008 GCA_035527875.1 Nitrosopumilaceae archaeon
TGAGATTGGAATCGATATAATCTGTTATGGGTGATTCAAAACTCATGATTAAAGTTCACTTGTTTTTAATTTTAATGTGTGATATGATTTTCAATAATGATATCGTATCGGCACCTAAAAACACTCAAAACATATTCTAAAATTAATCCCTGAAAACGTTGATAGGGAAACAGCCCTGTTGGGCATTAAAGAAACTATACTCAATTAATCTAACAATATTTTTTGAAATTAAACTTAGTAACAAATTTCTTTATTTTGGAAATTAATCCCAATTTTTAGTACATTCCACCTGGAGGCATTCCTTGTGGTTCAGAAGGAGCTGATCTTGAAACTGCGATTACATTATCAATTCTTAGAATCATGTTTGCAGTTTCTGTGGCCGATTTTATGATCTGTTCTTTTACTTTTAGAGGTTCAATCACTCCAAGGTCTTCAAAACTGGCAATCTTTCCATTGATTACATCTACTCCTGTAAAGTATTCTCCTGCATTCTGCTTTGATCTTAATTGGGTGATAGAGTCTATTGGATTCATTCCTGCATTTCTTGCAAGTGCAAGTGGTATTGATTCCATCGCATCAGCAAATTTTTCAACTGCAAGTTGCTCCCTGCCAGAAAGCGATTTTGCCCATTCTCTAAGTTTTAGTGCGACATATGCTTCTGGTGAGCCACCGCCATAAACTATTTTTGGATTTTCAATTACATCTTTTACTACCATTAATGCATCATGCATTGACCTGTCGGCCTCATCTATTACTCGTTGAGAGCCACCTCTAATCAGAATGCTGATTGCCTTTGGGTTTTTGCACCCTTCAATGAATACCCAATTATCTTCCTCGACTCTTTTCTCCTCTACATTTTGTGCTGAACCCAAATCGGTATTATTAAGATCATTTACGCTCCCCACAATTCTTCCTCCAGTAGATTTTGCAAGTTTGGACATGTCGCTTTCTTTAATCCGTCTTACAGCAAGAATTCCTTCTTTGCTCATGTAATGTTGAACAATGTCATCGATACCCTTCTGACATAACACGACATTGGCCTCAGTGGATTTTATTGTCTTGACCATATCTCGCAATATCTGACTTTCTTCATCCATGAATGATTTGATTTGATTTGGACTGGAGATGTTTAATTTTGCCTCAAATTCTGTTTTTTTAATCTCTAGGGCTTCACTGATTAGAGCAATTTTTGCGTTTTCAATCCTACGGGGCATTCCACTATGAACAATCTCCTTGTCTAGTATTATTCCGCTAACTAGTTCACTATTTGAAATAGAGCCTCCTGTTTTCTTTTCAATCTTGACATTATCCAGATTCACTTTAAATGAGCCATTTTTTTCCTCCATAACTGTCAAAATTGCATCCACTGCCAGCTTTGCAAGATCAGTGGCATCTAAAGAGACCAATTTTGTCTGCATTGATGTATGGGCAATTTTTTCCAAAGTTTCCCTATCTTTTGGTTCTACTTTAATTGCTATTTCATTTAGAAACTCTACTGCCTTTATTGAGGCTTTTTTATAGCCATCGGCTATGATTACTGGATGAATCTCATCATCAATTAATGATTCAGCCTTTTCAAGCAATGCCCCGGCTAGAACAACTGAAGAAGTTGTTCCATCACCTACTTCGCTGTCAGTTGCTTTGGCAACTTCTACCATCATTTTGGCAGCTGGGTGTTGAACGTCAATCTCCTTTAGAATAGTTGCGCCATCATTTGTAATTGTAATATCTCCAATTGTATCCACTAGCATTTTGTCCATTCCACGTGGACCTAAACTAGTTTGAATTATTTCAGCAATTAGTTTTGCTGCACGAATGTTGTTTCTTTGAGCATCTCGTCCTCTGGATTGTCTAGTGCCCTCTTTGAGTATAATAACGGGCACACCTTCTGATGTGGTACCAACTTGACTCATGAATTGTAGACACTGAATCCTGTATTTATTGACAAAGCACAATTATCATTTTTTAAAAAGGACAAAACCATCAAAGAGAATCGTGTTATGGTCCACTACCAAGAAGCAGGTCTGTTACGACTCGTTTCTTCAAAACCGTGAGTCTTGATATACTCACACTTAATCTTGAGGGCATCAACCTTTTAGTTCAATACCGCAAATGGGTTCAAATTGGTTCTACCACACATGGTGCGGGGAATATAGTCAGGCGGATAGATTTTGCACTAATATGCAGATTTCGTTCTAGGAATAGGTATATAGTATTTTTTTAGGGTTTTGCTCAACCACATTACGGATAATAGTCGAATAGAAAGAAAATAATTTAATCGATCAAATCAAGGGATGGTATGAGGATTATACTATAGGTGGAAGACTGTTGTCCATTCTCCCCAAATTATCATCTTAACATCTGTACAAAAATATTTATAATAATCTCATTATTGGTTTCTAAAATCAAGGTCTAGTTTTTATTTATCGTTGTTGTATCATAAATAATGTTACAATCAGTCAATCTAAAAGAATATTATCTGTATCATCAAAAATGCAATCTTCTCTTAGAAGAACCAGAGATTCGATTTGCTTGTTTTTTGGATGGAATGGGAAATCTCCTAGCAGGTGGATTCAAAGAAGGTGTAAGGCCGCTTCATGATGAATCTGAGAGACGCAAGATGTACATTGAGACTGTTCTAAGAGTAAAACTGAACAAAGAGTTTGATTATGATTTAGGCAAGATAGAATATTCTGCTTCAAGAAGAAAAAGAGTCAATACATATACATTTGAACTTAATGGCCACGCATTGTTTGTGTCCTCAGAGCCAAATGTGGACATTGAAAAGACTGCACTGAAGATAATCAAAATCTGTGGAATTTAGTTAGCTTTTTCACATTAACTATCAAGAATAATACATGCCCAGCACCTAGTATCAAAAATGGTAACGTGGTCTGTATAAATTCTAGTATGAATATTTTCATTTATGAGTAAAATTCTTGTTCCTATAGATGGTTTTCCAAATTCTGTTAGATGATTAGAAAAAGCAATTGAATTTGCAAGAAACATAAATTCTTCTATAACTTTACTTCATGTGGCACTACTCCCACCAGTGTATATTATTGGTCATTCTAAAGACAAAGTAAAAAAATCCCTAGCAAAAAAAGCCCAGAAATTTATTAAAGATGCAGAAGACCTATGTGTAAATCAAAATATCCAATTTACAACCAAGCTAATTTATGGTTCTGATCCTTCATATGATATTGAACAATTTGCACGCAAATACAAACATGATATGATTGTAATTGGTGCAAAGGGAAAGAGTTCTCTTAAACGTCTCTTTTTAGGTAGTGTTTCCAGTTATCTAGTTCAGACAACAAAAACTCCCGTAACTGTAATCAAATAACTTGAATATGCATAATTCAATGTCTGTGTATTATATCAAATGCTTTCTTTTTTGTAACCATTGAAGAAGCTACTGGAATTACCTTGTCAGCTAGCCTTCTAACTTCTCTTTCAGTAAGTTTGGGATGCTTGATATGAAGACATTCATGATATAGGGTGTTTACTGTCTCGACTTTGGGTTCTGTAGATAAATGAGGATTTAACCAAATCGTGCCACATTCTTTTATGCATTCTGCCCAAACTGCGCTTGGGGGATTCTGACCCTTGTAGACATAATTAGAAAAATGCTTTCGATCATAGACAAGAACTGGCTTTATTTTCATTTTAAGAATATTTTCAAATGCATTTAACAATGTCTGATGCCATTCTCTATCATTAGATGAAAACTGAAATTTCATATGCTATAATTCAGGTACAATATTATGGTAAAAATCTTTATCACTAACCTTGTCCCATTTCTGCATCTGCATTTATGGTATCAAAACTAGTGCCATCACATTGAGGGCAACTGGTGATGATTGCAACTCCAGTACTTTTTGAAAAGACATTTCCACATAACTTGCAAACCCGTAATTCACTTAAACTAGCCATGCCAGATATTCTAAACTCATTTTAAATAAAAGATAAAGATGATTACTAATACTGAAATTACACTAAAATATC
>DATKZR010000077.1:0-4616 GCA_035527875.1 Nitrosopumilaceae archaeon
CCCAAATAACATTTATGAAATTATCTGATATTGCAACCTGGGGACCCAACAAAAAAATATCAGAGTCAGTCTGGTCATCACTAAGATTGATTTTTGGCCCAAAGGTGTGACCAAAATCGCTACTCTCCCTCAAATAAACATCATTATCGCCATCAGAGTTGTCATTCCAAATAACGAATACTCTATTTTCCTTTGTCTCTATTTGGGACAACACTGAATCCCCCAAACTCGAACTCAAATTGATTGGATCATAAAACGTCTCTCCCATGTCTGGACTATGGATCAAATGGACATCCAAATTTAACTCATCATGGTAAACAACATAGAGATGTGGATAGGATACATCTATTTGAGTATCACGAGTTATGCTATAATTCCCAAATTCTCCACTAATGCTAGCAGGTTGATTGAATGAATTTCCTTTGTCGTTACTTTTTGAAAAATAAATTTCTGTCCCTTTATTCTTTTGTTCCTTCCAAATTAAAAAAATATTTTCACCATAAACAGAAATTCCAGCATCAAAGGAATTTGCATCTGATTTACTGATATTTATTGGCTCTGAAAAAGTAATGGCAGAATCACTACTTTTAGAAAAAAATATCTCAGAATTATTCCCAAAATCCGTCCATGTCACATAGGTATTATTCCCATTTATCCTCATTCGTGCGTTAATAGAGTCACCTGCCATGTTGCTAATATTTTTAATTTCAAAAGTTTGCCCCTTATCATGACTTACTCCAAACATTATATCGGAATCGCCCACTAACACATCTATGATTCTAGCTTTCCCATCTATTACAATCTCTTGAGATTTTCCACCATCATTCCAAACCAAATATACTAAATTTGAATCAGCTGCAATCCATGGATTGTAGGACGCCGAAATATTATCACTAATATTAAAAGTGGAAAATGTCTCTCCAGAATCAAGGCTTTTTGCAAACATTACATCACTTTGTCCTGGAGAATAATCGTACCAGGTCACAAAAATATTATTTCCATTTATTGCCATTCTGGGAAAGGCCGAATGGCCTTGATTGTTGCTCAGATTGATAGGAACTGAAAAATTTACACCCTCATCAATACTTTTTGAAAAAAAAACTTCTGAATTAGTTTCTGCCTTTTCAGTCCACACAAGGAATATTTTGCTCCCATCAGAGTGGATCTGAGGTCTTTGTGAGAGCAAATCAGTGTTTGTAATTTCACTTGCAAATGCCATATTAATTGACACAGTAAAAATACTCAATGAAAAAAGGACTAGGGATAATTTTTTAAAAAATATGCCTGATTTCAATAAATTTTTTGTATAAATCTTAACTAATATCTTTTTTTAAAAAAAATTAGTTCTTTTTTGGGCCTTTATTGTGAAGAAAATGTAGCTTTTTCTTCGATACATTATAGTATAAAAGGTTTTATATCGATCAAAGGTTATCAAAAACGTGCTGAAACCCTCATTGATTTACACAAAGACGAGTTTTAAAAGAGGAGTATTGGAATTGATGACCGAAATTCTAGATGCCCTAAGTCAAGAGATGCTACGAAAAACTCACATTACCTTTCGTTGTAATTTAGATTCAAGAGCAGTTACAAAATATGTGAAGACTTTGAGTATGTTAGGTTTCATCCAGATCAGCAAAAAAGATCCAAAGTTCTATGAGATTACTTCGAAGGGAAGGGAATTTCTAAACAAGTATGATGATTTAATTTCGCTTCTCGTAGAAGACTCTGAACAACAAAATACGATGACGGAATTAAAAGACTCGTTAAAAGCATAGGCGCAAATGTTTGTTTACGCTAATATTAGGTTGTAAGATATAGACTGTCTGTTACATGTTTTAACATCTTAAGTTTAATTTAAGTTCAAAACCACTAATCTACATGGATTCTACTTTTGGGGATGCTCAGAATTTGGGTAAAAACTTCTCCAAAGTACAAATAGACAAAAATAAAAATGACCGATCATTGAGACAACCCCAAAAACCAACGATTTTGATCGATGAATATGAAATACATCCCACAAAAGAGTTTGAATCTATTGGACAAACAATCGCAAATATGATCAAATATTCTCATCCTAGATTCACCACCGGGATTTATGGGGAATGGGGAACCGGGAAAACAACTTTAATGCGATCAATTGAAAAAAGTCTTCAAAACGACGAAGATAAATCACAACAAAAAGTTTTTCCAATTTGGTTTAATGCTTGGCAGTTTGAAAGAGAAGAAAATTCTGCAACTATAGCGTTCTTAAAAACAATTGGGTTTGCACTACAAGGACATGCAATATTTGAACCGGTCTCTCATGCGATTTTTAATGGATTATTTACATTACGTAGTGATACCAAACAAAAGTATGTTCTTGATACTTTGGCAGATAACAATGTGTCGTTTTCTGAATTTAGTGAAAAGCTAGAATTTCTAAATGAGTTAGAAAAACAATCCATCTACTTTCAGGGACTAGACACTGTAAACAAAGAGATGCAAAAAATACGTGACATAATTGGACAAGACTATCGCGTGGTTGTATTTATTGATGATTTAGACCGATGCTCGTCAAAAAAAGCCCTTGAGGTTTTAGAAGCAGTCAAGGTGTTTTTAGACATGGAGGGATTCATTTACGTTGTGGGTCTAAGTCATGGGACAGTGACGAACCTAATCGCCCAGTCATATAAGGAGACTGGAATAAAGGGAGATGATTACATTAAAAAAATTATTCAGATTCCAATCAAAATACCTGCTTGGTCACAAGCAAACATGATAGATTTATTGGAAACAAAAATTGTTCCCAAGCTAAATGAAGAGTATGGGCGGTTTCTTAACCAGAATGCTCGAATTGTATCTAAAGTTGTAGGTTCGAATCCTAGGCAGTTAAAGAGATTCATAAATAATGTAATAGTTGCTTTTGAAACTTTTTCAAATAAAGGAAAACCAGATGACTGGATTGTTGAGGAGATATTTCTAGTTCAAATATTAAAAACTGAATGGATGGACTTTTACAAGGAATTTAGTCGAGATAAAACCTTCCATGAGTTTTTCAAACTAACGCTTATTGCAAAAGAAAGCGAGATGAAAAAATTCTCAAAATATCTTCAAGAGGCACAGTTTCTCGACCCAATTATTCAAAAAACAGAAAAATTCAACTTACTACAAAAGTTTGCAGAAAAATCTCTAATCAATCTACCTAGAAGACAATTAGAAATTCTTGCAGAATTTGACTTTGAAACCTGGAGTTTCTTGTTTGAGTTTCAGGACATCCTCTTTAACATAAACAAATGGGATGAAATTGATCACATTACTGAAGTCGTAGAAGAGATACCTTACAATTTGCCAAATATTACATCTGATGGTAAACAAGAAAATTGATCAAGTAGAAAAGTAATGCATTTTTGATTCGTATTTTGGGTTTGACTTCCAATCGCTCATTACATCATCGAGTGCTTGATGTGCTGTCATGTTTTCACCAAGGGTTTTTTCAAGCAATTCAAGTAATGCTCGATCATTGTCAGACGAACTTACAAAATCATCCCATCCGATAACTTCAGATGCTCCTTTTTTTACAAAAGATTCTGCCATTGAAGGATTCTTCAGCGTACTGCATCCACCAAGAAGGATTGTAGAGTTTGGAAATCTTCCCTCCATACCATCAGTTATCATCTGCGGAGATACAACAAAATATTCATTTTTTTCCTCTCCAAAATGTGCGGGACTGGAAATCATTCTTGTATTTTCGTCGATTTGAACCCATCCAGTAGATTCATCTTCATTAATAGAATATGTTCTATCTAAAAGTGGTGTACCCCTTTGCAACTGGCCAAATAATTGTTCAGAGATATATTTTTCCTCACTGTACTTTTCACCGGTAAATATCATTATAGGACTGCCTTCAGTTTCTGTCTCTAAGGCATGAGTCCTCATTACGATAAATTGATAATTCATTGATGGAAGTTTTTTAAACAAGTTTACAGTTGCATTTTCTGTAATGTAAAGATCTACTTCATATCCTGCACCCTCTAGATATTTTTTTGCCTGATCATGAAAGTATTTGTTTGGTACATCATCATACAAGGAGTCAATTATAACTGCCTTTTGGGTTGTCACTTGAGGTGTATCCAAAAGCAGATAGGTAGTTCCTACTATTAGTACTGCGATGATTCCTATACTAGCTATAATTATTTTTTTAAATACCATACAAAACTGTTAAACGAATCACTTAGTATATTTTGCTGTTGGTTACTGCGATAAAAAATCCCTTTTAAGTGATCTCTCAACCAAATTTTGAATTTTATTTGAATAATTTATTATATTTTGTTTTTGTGCAAATTTTTCACATACCATATGGTGTGTATTTGTTTGATGAGATGTTAATTGAAAGTTATATGGATTTACATTTATCTTAAAAATAAAAAAATAAGAAAAAAGATAGATAAACTATCTATGGTTAGTCTGCTGGTTCAGTACCGTTAGTGCCGATGACTACGATGTGTACATCTTTGATATCGAATACTGAGTTTGCAGCTTCATATGCAGTGTTATCAATTTCGATGGTAACAAAGTCACTTGGTTCATACGCTGTGTTGTTCAAGAGCGTTTGTCCTTCAGCTACAATGTTTGCTTGT
>DATKZR010000078.1:0-8464 GCA_035527875.1 Nitrosopumilaceae archaeon
GCCTTTAGCATGTTTTCTGCATCTTCTTTTGAAATTTCTTTTCCCATGGCATTATGAGTATCTACAATTAATGGCTTGGCGTAATTCCTATTCTTTCCATATTGCTCAATTTCTTTTTTCATGAAGCTTGGAATATCTTCCATCCCGTGAGGAGACAATGACAAAAACAATAATGGATTATTTCCAAAGAGCAATCCTACAACTCTGGCTTTGTTAATTTGAACTGTTACAGGTTCTGTACATGTAAGCCCCTCTTCTTTGGTAATGCTGTTATCTAAATTTTTTAAATAATATTCAACTTGGTTTTTTGAAGGAAGATTCAAGGAATGATCTGATATGCTATGCATTACCATGGCAGATGAATCAAGATTTTTGTAAATCAAGTATGGGATATTACTTCCTCCTACGGGATGATATGGTCCTGGATGAATTTCTGGTAAAACCATTCTAAAATCTGTGTTACCTGTAGATGATCTCAGTCTGATTTGGGTGGTGGCAACTTTAGTTTTACTTGAACGTTGTTCCATTATTTCTTCAGCTTCGGAGAAATCATTTTTCTGGGACGCCAAATATGCTTGAATTGTTTTGTGAGTACTTTCCATTCCAGGCCTTCCTGCTCTATCAGTTACCACTGACCAAACACTTGCAATTATTAAAAAGGAGATTCCATATACTAGTGACATTGGTTCAGTTAACATTGGAACCCACATTTCGTTTGGAATTAATACTAAAAACATTGATAGCGGTTGAACGAAACAAATTGCCCATCCCTTTTTGATATCTGCCCCAAGTGTTGTAGTAAAAATCCCTATTCTAAAACTTGCAAACAAAAACATTCCAAACGTAATAAAAAATAATGATAGCTCTTTAGACAAAAATAAACTTGCAGCAATTCCCATTACCAATGTTAAAAGCCATATTAGATTTCCAAAAAGAGATGCATGAAGGGCTTTAGAGTATTCCCTTCTCTTACTAAATCGAGCGTCGAGTAATTGTATTATTCCTAAAGTTGCTAGTACTGCCGGAATTCTAAACCATAATTCATCAGATCCAATATACAAAAGGTGAGTTATTGCCGTAATTGCTGTGGCAACAAGTAATGACACTACAAGTGAAAAATAATGTGATGAGGGATTGACTAAGGTAAGGGAAAACCTGTTATGGATATTTGAAACCTCATTTTCTGATTTTTCCATTTTTTGATCACGGAGCTAAGAATAAATCAATTACCCATGAAACCACAATTAAGCTTATAGGGATACTTACAACGATTCTTGGATCCATTTTAAATCCTTTAGTTTCATCTTCAAAGAATCTCATCAACCCTCCGCTGGATGCTGGAAGTGGTGCAGATTTTTTATCAGCCATGGTTAATTCTCAAAACAAATATTTTGACATAAAAACTTTCTTGTCATCTTCTTATTTTGTCAATAGCGTCTATGAGCGAATTTATTGATTTTAGAATGATTTGTTGTTTTTCATGGTCAGATTCGTGTTCTAACTCTTTAGATAATGTCTCTAGTTTTTTTTCCAAGGTTTCAAGCAGACTTGTTTTTTGTACCTTGTTATCTTGTTTAGGTACATCTCTTTTTTCAGGCTCTCTCCCACAATTTACACATAGGGCCTGACCTTCTTTCATCACTCTAACTCCTGAACAATAAGGACATGGTTCTCTTAACAGAGTTGCTCCTTGGAGTAGCATTTCTACTGCCTTTTTTGTAAGGTCATTTGACACAAATTTAATTAATTATTCTACTTAAAAAATCCGATTGTCTTTTACAATCGTTTTTGATCTAAGAAGGCTTAATAGTGCGTATCAGGAATATTATTCTAACGAATGGCAGTAATTTGTAAAATCTGTGGCCTTCCTGAAGATCTATGTGCGTGCGGCGAGCTTGCAAAAGATAGTACAAAAATCATTATTCGACTAGAGACTAGGAGATTTAAGAAAAAAGGAACCATGATTGAAGGATTAGATTCCAAATTAAATAATTTAGAAAGTGTTGCCAAAGATTTAAAAAATAAATATGCATGTGGAGGAACCGCAAAGGAAGGTTACGTATTTTTGCAAGGCGATCATCGAGATACAATTAAAGAGACTTTGATCAACTTGGGATTTCCAGAAGCAAGTATTGAACTTCATTAGACCAAAATTGCAAATCCCAAATAAACTTCTTCAGGGAATTGGAATTCCACATTCTGCAATATTATCAGTAATATTTGGAATGATGATTCTTTCCTTTCCTCTAGGGGCTTATGTGATGTATAATAGTGACCTCGGTGACGATATTAATTTTGAATTTCCACTAAATCAGTTTGAAGTAGTTGTACCTGGAATTGAATTTTCAATTCCAGTGGAAGTTGAAATTGGTGATGCCTTTATCATCTTATGGTCTACCTATATCATTTTATTCACAATTGCAATGTTTGGTCCAAAAGAGGGATTTCTTAAGACAATGTCTTTGTTTTTGTCCCAAGGTAAAATCACAATGAACACAAACTACATGGTTGCCCTCATCACCTGGTTTTCAATTTTGATATTGGTATCTGCATTAATTAATTTTTTTCAAGAAGGATTTGGAGTTTCTACAATTCCGCCTGTTGTTGAAAATGATCTTATTCAGTTTTTTTACGTTAGCTTGGCTCCTATTACTGAAGAGATTGGTTTTAGAGTATTTTTAATTGGAATTCCTTTGTTTTTACTTTATTCCCACAAGACTTCAGTTGGCCACTTTTTCAAAGGATTATGGTCGCCTTCTACTAATTTACAAATCTACGAATCAAGACGTGCGATAATTTTGATAATAATTGTAGCGATTTTTTTCGGATTTTCTCATATAATTTCAGGAGACTCCTGGAGTAATGGAAAATTTGCACAAGCCACAGTTGGTGGAATAATTCTGGGATGGGTGTATTTTAGATATGGATTAGTTTCTGCAGTTCTCGTTCATTGGGGAACTAATTATTTTATATTTTCATATGTAAATTTAATTTCTCAGATAAGTTTGATTTCAGTTGAGGATGCATTTTCTCATTCATTAATTAACACGATGGAGATAATATTTTTAATTTCTGGAGTCTTGTCAATCAGTGTTTTATCTATAAATTATTTTTATTCTAAACGAAAATCTTTTTTAGAGGTTTAATGCAATCTTTAGACCTTTGTATCTATTTCTTATGGTAACTTCAGTTACCCCCGCAGCTTCGGCAACATCTCGCTGTGTTTTGCTTTCACCATTTGTTATACAGGCAACATATAATGCTGCAGCTGCCAATCCCATAGGATCTTTTCCTGAAGAAATTTTCAATTCCTCTGCTGTTTGTAAAATTTTAGTTGCCGTTCTCTTTGTTTTTTCAGACAACCCTGCTTTACTTGCGATTCTTGATATGCATTTTACAGGATCAACTACTGGCATTTTTAACTCAAGTTCTCTTAACAATAAACGATAACATCTTGCAATATCTTTTCGTTTAATGTTGCTTGATTGTCCAACATCTTTTAAAGTTCTAGGAGTTTCTGTGTCTCGACAAGCTGCATAAAGGGCAGATGCTATTAATGCTGAAATTGATCTTCCTCTGACCAGTCCTTTTTCCAAAGCTTTACGGTAAATGTAAGCTGCCTTTTCAATAACTGCATCTCCAACCACAAGTTTGTCTTTTAGTCTGTCCAATTCACTAAATGCTTGTCTAAAATTCCTATCTACTGGTTCATGCACTTGACTTCGATTGTCCCAAGTTCTGAGCCTTTCAATGGTACTTTTCATTGCAGAGGTGAGAGGTTTACCTGTTGCATCTCTATTTTGAGGATTGATTACTGTGGCTAATCCCATGTCGTGCATTGCCAATGATGTTGGAACTCCTACTCTACTCTTGTTTTCACCTTCATTTGAAAATGATCTCCACTCAGGTCCAGATTCGTCATTTTTTTCAGTAATTACAAAACCACACTTTCCACAGAAATTCTCACCTGTGCTGGCATCTGTGACTAGGGTACCTTTTCCACATCTTGGACATTTCTCTTTTTGATTTTTATAATTCCCGCACAATTTATTTATACTATTTAACCATTGCTGTTGTATTCTATATAAGACTTTTGGTGATATAATAGTGGAATCTTAGTAAATTTAGAATTTTTTGGCAAAATTTAATTTTTTGATTCTAAAACAATTTGGATTTTTTTTGCAACATCTAGTTTCTCGTGGTGATCCAGTAAGAATTTTAGGTCTTCCATATTGTCTACGTCCCACATTATTCTTTTTACAAACACTAGGGATACATCTCTAGTCGCCTCTCTAGCAGTACTCATATGAATTTTGTAACTATCTTCATCATAATGAGTTTTCATTAAATTTACTGGATTTCGTACTAGGGCATTTGTGCCGTCGAATCTCCTTGATGGAACAACAATTGCAAAATTGGAATCTGTTTTAAATTTTAACATAAAATCAATGTCCTGAGTTTTAATGTATGGTATGTCTTGAGGAACCACAATTGAGGTATCAAATCCGTTATTTAGAAGATACTTGTCAGCTAAGGCAACAGCATCGTTTACTCCTGATTCTTTATCATCCATAATTGAAATCGCATCAAATTTGTCACTAATGTTTAAGGCTTTTTTATCTTTTGTAACAATTATGATTTTATCAATTTGATCTGAAATTGATAGGGTATGGAGAATTTCTTCTAACATTATTTCGCAGATTTTTTCTTTTTGCTCTGGAAAAAGTCCTAATCTTGTCTTTGCTCGCAAAAAAGTTTTCACGGGAATTATGGCTGCTGTTTTCAAACTATACGTGTATTTGTTTTAAAATAAAATTGGCTAATGCATCTTCTGCAAGTTTGTTTTTCATAATTATTTTTGTATCATATGCTTTCATGTCTAGATTTTGAATTTTATCTACCATTTCTTTATCCTTGGAATCTACCACGATATTTGAACACACGTCTGAATACATCTTTGCCAATCCAAATGCATTTGTTTCAATGCCTGCTGCCTCCATGTATTTTGCTGCCGGACCTGTAATGGCTTTATCCCCAATCAATGGACTTACGGCAACCACTTTTCTCTTTTTTTTGGAAAGTTCTTTTCTTATTCCTTTGATTTGAAGCATTGGGCCTATTGATGTCAGGGGGTTTCCAGGTGCAAGAATTACCATATCTGCATCGTGAATTGCATTTACGGCCTCTGGATTGGGTCTTGCTTTTTCTGCTCCTATGTATTGAATACCTAGCACTTTATCCCGTCCTCGATGTTTGACCCAATATTCTTGAAGATGCAGTTCTCCTTTGTCAGTTGTAATTCTAGTTTCTATGCTATTATCGGTGACTGGAATGATATTTGCACTAACTGCAAATTTTTCACACATCCACTTTGTGATATCACTCAAATTTTTTCCGTTTTTGAGCATATTGGTTCTAATCAAATGAGTTGCAGCATCTCTGTCTCCAACTCTAAACCATGTTTCTTCACCAAAAACTTCCATTTGTCTCAAAAAGTTGAACGTATCTTTTTTAATTCCCCAACCTCTCTCGTGATCAAGCAAGTCTGCAAGACCATAAATTATAGTGTCAATATCTGGGCACACGTATAGGCCATACAACCAATAATTATCCCCTACATTAGCAATTACGTTTACATTATCCTCTTGGGAAACAATCCCTCTAACTAATTTAACAGATCCTGTTCCACCGGCCAATATTGTGATGTTTCTATTTGCCATAAAACATTAATTCTGGAGTTCTTACTCCATATTACTTTTTCAGAATATCTCGATCTGGTTTCTTAGGATAAGTTTATTACTCTTGATCTGAGTATTTCACCTGTGTCTAGGCTTGTGCTTTTAACAGTTTTACTTGCAGGCATTCTTGTGATTGGTACTATTTCTTCTGCCTCTGCAGCTCAACTGGATGCTCGAGTTAATCCTTTTAGCGAAGAATCTTTCTTTAAAATAAATTATCAAAAAACAGTGTTCATTGAATACCCTGATGGCGGAAAATTGTTTGATGAATTACACCTCAAAGAATGGACAATCGCGGGAACTGCTGATACTTCAAACCCTGGGGTTCAAGATTTAATTGTTCAGCTAAATTCCAAAATTGCAAAGGATGGTAGCCAAGCTAGAATTTCGGATCTTAATGTGATATATGATTTTCATCTTAAAGGAAGAAACCTAAATGCTTCAATAGATTACAAAGTAAGTTTAGAGGGAACAATAACTGATTATGTAATTTCCAAAGATCAAACTAAAACTCTAGTTGATATGGGTTGGAGAGGATTGACAGCAACTGATGAAATTGTAATTGATGGTATTGGAATAAACCATCCTATTTCTGTTCTCATTGAGAAGGAACCAGCAGTTTATGAAATTCTAAAAGGAAATCAAGCCGAAGAAATTTTATCAAAAAATCTAATTGATGGAGATTATATCTTAGAGCAACCTTTGACAAACTGGCACTTTTTGTTTGATCCAACAGGAATCAATGTAGATGCAGGTACTTTTGGTTTAGATGAATCAATATCTGGATTTGTTATATCTCACTGGACAATGGGTGAGAGCAGTCTTAGGGAAGGAAGACAAGTTGAAAGGGTGTTTGAAACCGAAGTAAGTGCTGATAAAAATTATGTAATTAGAAGTGTCCAATCAGCTGATGCGGCAAATCTTTCTGCTATTGGATTTGGTGCATTGGATAATTTAGATGGTGTAGAAATTGCGGGGATTACTGCTACAGCTCCGGAAGGATATGCTACGACATCAACTGGTGAATTCCCTATTCTTATTGTATATGGTATGGCAGGAATGGCTGCTATTGGGGGAATTGGATTTTTCATTTTTAGTAACAGGTCACTCAAGAACCAAGAAACAGCCCAAACCGGAATTGATCCAAGTAGATTAACTGGCTATCAAACTAGTGCGTCATCTGGAGGCTATCAAACCAACAGAGGTGAGGCCCAATTAAAAGATGAACGTGACTATCAAGAATCTAGAAGTGTGTATGAGACAGAAACTACTCAACAGACTCCTCCACCATCAGCACCAGAATCTGACGAGGCCGCTTGTGGATGCGCAGCATCTGCCGAAATAGGTTCAGAATGTGATTGTGAAATGCAAGGGTCTTGTTTATGTGATGCAACATGTCGTTGTAGTGCGGGTCTTTGTAAAGATCAAGCAAGTTCAATGAATTAATAAGCGCATTAATTTCTAAAAGAAAATTTTAAAATGATTTGTGTGTGCTGGGAGTAACCCTCCTTCTGTTTTCACGATATTTCGCTTTGCAGCCTACCTGAACTTGGTACAGGATCCTATAGCTCTGTTTGGCTTTGCTCCATGTGGGTCGGCTTTTTTCATTCCTTCTCTGGAAATCTCAGGTTTTGCCATCATAGTACGCCAGGTTGGATTATTTTCTGCTCCGTTGCCAATCATCTCTGATTATCTATCTCCGGATCACATTTCCTGTATGGAGGGAGGAGTTTCCTCTGCCGTAGCAGCATTCGTGCTCCAGCTCACACATTTTCTTTGTTTTTTGATTTAATTTGAAGATTACCCTTTTGGCTTTTTTCCAATAATAAATAACGTGCCCAATTCACGCTTCCATTTTTTATTGCTTTTCAATTCTTTTATCTGCCTGGTTTTTGTCTCAAATCCTACATCGGCAAAAAATTGCTTCCATTCTTGCTTTGAATGCAAATGCATCTGCATATTCATCATTTTAGACCATTTTATCGTGGCCTTATTATCAGTGTAAAAATCGATTCCACAAAAAAATTGACCTCCTGGTTTCAGCAATCTAAATATTTTTTTTAAAGATTCTCCTATAGAGTTTGTATAGTAAAGAGACTCCATTGAAAAAACAAAATCAAATTTGCCTGAATATTTCCAAGATTCAATATCGGTATGAAAATAAATTTCTTTGGAATTTTTTTTATCTTTTTTAGCTTGAATTATCATCTTTTTACTTTTGTCGATACCCACGGCTTTTTTACACTTTATGTTAGTGGAAATTTTTCGGATTACCCATCCATTTCCACATCCAATATCTAAAAAGGTAAATGGTTTTTCAAAAGAAATTTTTTCTAAAAACTTTGATACGTTTTTCCCATGTTCTTTCTCCATTAGTTCGGCCCTACCGTTTTGAGCCCATTCATCAAATGTTTTTCGAATCAAGTCCACTATTTTTTTTACCTCCTTTCAAATATAACCTTAGGCTCACCTTAAGGATGAACGAGTTCTACGTTTTGTTTATATTCAAATTTTTTGTGGTTTTATTGAAAAGAAATTGCCTGACGAATCTTGTAGACTTTGTGGAGGATCTTTGATTGATTTTGCACAATGCGCTGAATGCAAAAAAATAATTAGTATGATTTGTAAATCTTGCAAGACTAAGACTGCAGAACAATATCATAACGAATGCATCCTTGGTTTAAATCAACCAGGCTATTTTTCAAACAAATTCATTGGAAATTTAC
>DATKZR010000079.1:0-7447 GCA_035527875.1 Nitrosopumilaceae archaeon
TTTTGCCATTGGTTAGTCCTGTAATAATTGTCTGTGTAGAATCAGGAAGGTTTGGATATGTGGTAAAAACATTGGTACCAAGTTCAGATACTATAACCACATAACTTGAGATAAAAGCACCGTTATCTGAAGGCTCTATCCACGATAACACAACCTGACCACTGCTTGGCGTAGCAATAACTTTTCTCACTTGGTTTGGAACCGATGCAGTTGTAGATTTCGATGGGGTTGCAGAATCAAAGTTAGAATCAGGGCTAGTACCAATACCATTTTTTGCATTTATCTTAAAGACATAAGAGATACCATTTGTCAGATTAGTTATTTGTGCTTTTGTAGCATCTGCTGCAAGGGTTTTTTTAACAAAGTTATCTGTACCAACTTGCCAATATGTAACTACATACGAAGTTAATGGATCACCATTTGAATTGGGTTTACTCCAAGAGAGATTTACCTTGCCATTGTCTCGTGTGACTACCAAGTCATTAATTCTATTAGGGACATCGGTGGAAGGAGCAGAGGCAACAGGCTTTGCTATAGCAACATTAGAGTCAGCACTCGTACCTGCAGAGTTTACAGCGTAGACCTTAAAACTATAAGAAACTCCATTTGTTAATTCTTTAATGGTAGTGGCTGTAGAGGTGCCAAGGTTTGGATATGTTGTAATGACATCAGATCCTGTTTTCCACATTACTACTTTGTAGCTAGTAATTGGGGTGCCGTTATCAAATGGTGCAGTCCATATAAGACGTGCATTTCCATCTCTTGAAAGTGTAATTAAATCAGTAATTGGCCTTGGAGCAGTTGATGCAGATGTAACAGGCTTTGCTGTGGCAACATTAGACTCAGCACTTGTGCCAACAGAGTTTACAGCGTAGATCATAAAGCTATAAGAAACGCCGTTTGTTAATTCTGTGATACTAGTTGCTGTAGAGGTGCCAAGGTTTGGATATGTTGTAATGACATCAGAACCTGTCTTCCACATTACTACTTTGTAGCTAGTAATTGGCGCCCCATTATCAAATGGTGCAGTCCATGACAGACGCATCTTTCCATTTCCAGGAACTGCAACTAAATCAGTTATTGGCTGTGGAGTAGATGTAGGGATAACAGGCTTTGCTATAGCAACATTAGAGTCAGCACTCGTACCTGCAGAGTTTACAGCAAGAACACTAAAACTATAAGAAACTCCATTTGTTAATTCTGTAATAGTAGTTGATGTGGAGGTGCCAAGGTTTGGATATGTTGTAATGACATCAGATCCTGTTTTCCACGTTACTACTTTGTAGCTAGTAATTGGAGCTCCATTATCAAATGGTGCAGTCCAGGACAGACGAACCTCACCATTTCCTGGAACTACAACTAAATCAGTAATTGTCTGTGGAGCAGCTGGTTCACTGACTTGAGCCAACGATGACTGAAAACTAATTGTCAATAAGATGATAGGTAAAACCAAAACTAATCGTGATAAATAGTATTTCATGTGGACTTTTGCAATTGGGCGCGGTATTAAGTGGTAGGATCTATTGTTTTGACTAGCTTTAAAATCAAACAATTGAAGTTTTTTCATTACTTTAAAGACTCCAAGACTTTAACATCAAAATAATAGTTGTACTCTTTTTGTAATTTTAGCTTCAAAAGCAGTGATTTGAAATTCAACAATCTTCATCCTCACAGAAAATCCATGAAAGCCCCATGAAATCTTCTTTCGTTAATCCCAAGGTCGAGAGTTTTGTTTCATTTTCTAATGCCCTTTCAATCCCCGATTCGGGGGTTTCAGAAAGGCTTGATTGAACTTGTATTTGACTCATGAAATTAGATTATCAAGCAGATATTTGTCAATGCCCAATGATTTGTGGTATGCCTTAATTTGAAAAATTTATTTAAGATCGTCTAAAAATAATTTCAAATTATTCTCAAACTCTAAACTTTACCAGATATACTCCAGCACCAACAAGTCCTAGTCTAGTTTTATTATTCCTTCATTCACCAAATATTGAATTGCTGAAATCATCTCATCTTCTGAAATTGCACCATCAAGAAACCACTGCATTGTATTTTTTACCCAATCTGGAATTTTTTGCACTGTCGAATCGCTTGGACCTGAATCTAATTCCAATGAAGGAGGATCAATTTGAGGTTGTGTATCTGGTTCTTTTGCAGGAATTCCTTTTTCTTGAACTACGTTAAATTTTTGTTTTACCTGGTTTAGGTCATCATAGTATGCTACAAGCGTATATTCACCATCAGTCTGCCATAATCCTCCGGCAATTTTTGGAAACTGTGTAAATACATTGTCATCAGATATTGAGAAAGAATATGTCCATATAGGTCTCATTGAAGGATCATAAATTGTGAATTCTATTTTAGATTGTTTGGAAATGAATTTGGACGTTCCGTCTATTCGGATGATGTCGCCATATTCATAATCACTTTTTTCGAGATTAATTGCAAGTAAACCATTATTGTTACCAGGGACTTGAGGATTCTTACATTCTCCAGATAAAGAAACTACCCCGCCTTCTGAATCAGTTGACCCAAAATTAAGTAATTCTCCATCTTGTATTATGTTTATCACCATGTAGTCATTGTTGAATCCTTTCCTAAATTCGATTTCATAAGAATCCCCTTTAGAACAAGAAAAATTTATTGAATCAGCACCTTGTCCTGATAAGGAACTGCTAGAACCGGAACGACCATATTCACCTTCCCAATCACCTTTTGAAAAAATTACAACTGTAGCTTCATCTGGAAATGGAACTTGAGCATACGCAAGAGATCCAAATATGGTAGAAAATGTCACTATTACTGTAATTGCTAAAATTGATCCTGCAAAAGTTTTATTCAATGATATTTTATGATTTTATTATTTTTAAAGAGTTGATTTCTGAAATGAACAACAATTAATCTAAACCAGATCATTTGTCTCAAAAAAGGATCAAAAAGTGCTCTTAATCGCCCCTTTTTTACGCCTAGATATGCCTAACTTTAATTCATTACAATTTGCCACACCCAAAACCTCGTAATTGTTGTGAAAACTGATTTGGAGTTTCATGTTTTGTGACTAGTTATGAAATTACGTATCATTCTAAATAATTTTGAAATACAAAATCAGTGCATTCATTTTTGGAGGAATTGTCCCTCATAGAAGTCATCTCCAAGAGTTCTTCTATGAATCGGGAATAGCTTTTACTTCCTTTAATTTCTCTGAGCATGTCTCTAACTTCTTGTTTGATTGCAATATCTACAAATCCATAATGAATTGTCATGTAGTAATGTAAGGCAAATGGTATATTTTAGGGGCAGTCTTCTTCCATCTACTTCTTTTCTTTGTACGATACTTTCGTTTGCAACATTGGCAGAATACATTTTCTGTGGTAATGTAAATAGCACAAACACTACAATACTTTTGTCCAGAAGCAAATCCTTTGACAGGCTCTATCTTTTGTCTTGAACAAATTCCGTTACAAGAACAACTCAATCCTCTTCTCCTACCTTTTCGACATTATTCGACACTTCGACACTATTGATTTCAGATAGAGAATCATGTATCTGAGCAACGATTTCTCCTTGGTTGTTAACAATATCTTTACATGAAATTACTGATCCTTGAGAATCTATTATCTTGTATCCTTGATTGAATCGACACTCTATTGCTATTTTTAGATATGAATTATCTATTGTCGAAATATCGATAAGTGTCGAGAAAATTCCTGCCTCTTTGTTTTCATATCTTGGGGAAATGGAGTATGTATCTCTACTTCTATTACTTGGGTCTCGTTCTTTATCCAAGTAACCATGCTCAACGTATTGTACCAGATAGTTTTCAAGCAGTTTTTTCCTATCCAGGTTTACATGCTCTGCAATTTCTCTTGCAATAGCTGAATCTAGCCTTCCAAGAAAAAATGGTCTTATTCTTTCATTAAAGAACTGAATTTTTGTGACTGCAATGGCATTTGGTTCTTTAATCATTTGTATTGCATCTATGACGTCTGATTTTGAGGAAATAAGAAATTGCTTGTCGTCTTTTACCAAACTAAATCGATTCTCTGATCTTGATAGTGTCAGCATTTTGATAGTGTTTGATAATATCTTGAGTTGCCTTGCTCTAGAACCCTTTTCACATGGAAAATAATCTGCAATATTTTGTGAAAAAGGGTTGAAAACGCCATGATAGGCATGAATATTGTCAATAATTTGCTCTACTTTGATTTTTGTCTCTTGAATTTCTTCCTTCGAGATAATTTCGTATGTAGGATCATCGCTTTGTAACACCAGATTTAGGATTTCTTTGTATTTCTGGGAAGATCCTTTTATTGAGACAGTATTGAATCTCGTATTCATTTCATCTGTACTGTCGCTTGAAATCTCATCTTTTGCCGAGCAGTAAATTACCGCGGGATATCCCTTGTAAGCTGTTTTTTGGACTTGATTTTTTCCATTAATTTTGTTTGTTGTAATATCCTTTCGAATAATATCATCATGAGATAGTGTAGTTTTTAGTGATTCCCACAACTCGAAGCTTTGTGAATCAAGAAATATTATAGTTACATTTGTGAAATCAAGAAGAAAATAAGCTTCTTTTTCAAGTTCTTTAATTTTCTTTTCAGCTTCTGAACGTTTAGACTTGTCACTTAGTTGTTCAACGTATGGTTGAATGATTTCTTCAAAGTCATTGAATCCTTCTGGTGTTTCAATTACCTTTGATTGTGCTAAATACCTAAATGACTTGCTAGATGCTTCAGAAATCTTCCAAATGTTTTTTTGCGGAAAATAGTTTGCTGTACGTAAAACTGTGTGGGTCTTACCTTCACCAGAGGGGGCAAGGATACGGAGATTTTGAGGATTATCAGTGTACGCAGAAAGTAAGGTTAGGGCAACTTGTGAAATGTTATCCTTCTCATCAACTACTTCTTTTGATATTGAATCAAGTATCTCATCAAATTTCATTTATGACGCTCCTTCGAAGACAAGTTTTTGTTGGCCCCTTTTGATCATACATTAAACCGTGAAACCATTTGTGTATATTTTGATTAAAAAAGTCTGTAAACGTTTGTTCTACTTCAGTAAGACCTTCGATATTTGGTTCACCAATTTGAAAACCTAGATGTCCTCTATGAAATGATTTTATTTGTTTGAAAATATCGCTGTTATCCTCCCAAGGACCGCAATCAGTTCCAGTAACGGGACATGTGTGACAATACCAATCAGTCATTGTTTGTTTCTCCTCTCATTACAAATTGGACATGGATCATAATCCAAAGTCATTTTTTCAAGACGTAGAGTATTGCATTCAAAGCAATGAGAAAAAATGTTCTCTATCTGTTTTGATAGTTGTGTGCCACAAATATGGCACTTTTTCTTTAACTTAAAATTCATAGTTTGCAGAAAGGTAAGGTAATATACTATTTTATATTAAGTTAATTAACTTAATATGAATAAGAAACAGGTACAAAGATCTTCTAGGTTAGCTCTTTTTTCAGAAAATGAAAGAAGATACTTGCGCGGAAAAAGACCACTTAGTTATGTAATGAAATCTCAACTTCATCATAATCTTGATCAACGGTTTGATGCATTAATGGAAGATCTTAACTTGTTAAATAAATCACCACAACTAAAGCCCTGGAGAAGTTTACGCTCTTGGAAATATCGTACGGAATTTACAGAAGTAAACTATTTTTCAAATCTATTTTCTGATGTTGAATATGGTTATCAATCCGCTATTAGACGCATCACTAAAGGAAAGGGTAAACATAAAAAAAGTTTGTATTGGTTAGACCGAAGTCCCACAAAAATTCAAAAAATTGATGAGCGAATCTTTAACAGTTCGTATTTGTTTAGACACATTAAGATAAAATTAACTGAACATGATAAAAAATTATTTTTAGATGCCTACCATAATCAGAGTATTTTTCCAGATAACAAAAAAGATGCCATAACTATTGATGAAATTAAAAAACGATTAACTGGAGTATCAAAAATAAGAACTAATGAAGAAAAAGTAAAAATATCTAAAGATACATTTCAGGATCCAAGAGATTATGCAATTTTTAAAGTACGTGAAAGATATATTAAAAAAATTAATAAAATTTTAAAAAAATTTGATTCTCAAATTACACAATTTCGAGTAGATTTTCATAATTAAAAAATCATGACTCGAAGGTTTGAATCATCTCATCCATAACTGGCCTTAACCACTCTGGTATTTCACCTTCTGTTCTTGCCCTGTTTATGATTGTCTTGTACCACTTTTTCTTCTCCTCAAAGTGTTTTTGTTTTTCTTCGTGAAGCGTAGAGTATTCTTTTTGTAGTCGTAATTCTTTGATTTGCACTCTTGTCATGTTGTCTATTGCAAGCTCAGAGAGTGCAATCTTGTATTGGCCAAAAAGAGTATCAAGTGTGGGTACATTGTAAGAGTCATCCAAATCTACAATGTTATTTTCCTCATCTCGATATACCTTATGTCCCACTAGTTTTTCTGCAGTAGAGTTCATCACTCCTGGTGTATTTTTCAGAATTGTGAGGAACCGTTTTCTAAACGCATGATTGCACATTGTATCATATCGTCCTGATTTCTTATTCTCAGGTGCTCGTATGCCTGACCTTCGTAATGCTCGTTGCATGCATACTATGAGGGCTTTCTCACTAATTGATCTGACAGGCTTTGTGTTATCAAACTCCCACTCTCTAAAAACCGGGCTTTCCAGATTGATTGATTCGCCATCTGATTTTCTTTTGTTTAGGTATTCATCTAGGGCTTTGACTGCCTCATGAGAAATAAATGTCCAATATTCCTCAATTGCATCCTCATACACACATACTGCTTTGCATCCAAGTGGCATTTCCAACAAGTGTCGCATTCTAAGACTTGACAATGCTCCAATTCTTACTCCAGATGAGGCAAGAAAATGAATTATTGCTCTGGTTCTAAGCTCAGTTGCAGTTGAAAGAATTCTTTGTACCTCTTCGGTGGTGTATGCCCTTCTTCCAGTCTTTTTGATTTTAGCTGGAAACAGTTTTGTTATCTTTCGCCACTTTAGGTCTACTTCATTTATCTCTAGAAATGACTTTACTGCAAAAAACTCAACAGGAATAGAGTTTGGATTAATCTGTCTTTTGCGTAACATGATGTAGTCTTCTAGTCGTTCTTGGAGATTTCTCGGTTCTATTCTAGATAATGCATCAAAACTACCTGCATTACAGAAGATTCGAAACTTTTCTAGTCGCTTTAGGTATTCTCGAAAAGTAATTTTACTTTTCACAGAGTTTTCAAACAATAGAAGACTTCTCTCCATTGGTTGATTATCGTCTTTTGTATATTTTAGGGGCGATTTTCCGATCACTTTGAGGGGTGAAGAAGTTAATTTTCTTTACAGATGAGTCAAATCCTGATCATATTAACAACTTAATCCCGCCTCGTATTGATATATTTCAATGGCTTCGCTTGAAA
>DATKZR010000080.1:0-10507 GCA_035527875.1 Nitrosopumilaceae archaeon
TGATGGCTTTGTCATGGTCCTTTTCCCCCGTAATTACGTCAAAGTGCATGGTATGGCCATCTGAGGCTTTGACATAGGTATCGTATACGTGAATTTCCATACTTATAATTAACAAAAGGGATATTTAATTTAAAGATCATCATGCGCAAATTGATTTACCATGGTCTTTAATCTCTATTATTCCACAAAAATTCAATTTGTTCAAATTTCTTATAATTATGTTTGATTTCTATTTGAAGTTTTGAATAATTATCTGCTTTTTCCATTTCATAGAAATACCAACTGCCAAAAGATAAATCAAAATTCCCATGCCCAATGAATACGATGCCCCAACAAGTATTCCAATAACCACTGTTAACACCGCACCAAGGACCGAAAAGGCACCATTAATGGCCCACATCCAAGGAATGTATGTTGGTAAATGAGATTTTAGTACTCGCATGCCAGTTGGCAAGGGCATCCCCATCAAAAACCCGATTGGTGCAAGCAATCCTACACTTACTGCAACCTTTGATACAAATTCCTCCGAAATTAAAGAATGTATTAAATTCGGTAACATTACCACATACACAAACCCTATTCCAACAATTCCCAAAATAACTAAGGTAAGATTCTGGGTCCCACTTTTCATAAATCGTGTACTTGCGAGGCTCCCAAATCCACTTGATAATAACATAGTAAATAATAAAATTGCAAAAGTCATTGTTGGATTTCCCAAAAGCAAAATCAATTTTTGTAACAATGCCAACTCTATAAGAATAAAGCCAGCACCAAGCGCTGCAAAATACAGCACCCCTTCAGAGACTCTAAGCGAGAATGTATTTTCTTTACTTGTTCTCAACCATAGGAAAGGAATTACAAGAAAAGCCCCAGCTATTATAATGGATACATAAAGTAATGTCTCTAGTATTTTTGGAAGTGGTTTTTCAAATGACAAGAAAAATGGGCTATCATCATTTACAGGATGTACCTTAGTTGTAAATTTTTCATTGAATTCCTGTAATGAAATATTTTCTTTAAGTAAGCTTTGATATGGTTCCACCATCACCTTATCTGGAATCAATATGGGTTTGTAGCCAAATTTATCAAATGAATCCGATAAGAATGAAATTTCAGATTCAGTAAAAGGAGATTTTGAAAGTATGGATAATGTGACACTTGGATCCTGAACGGTTGATATTGAGGATACCGTCACCATATGACGATACACTTCATCTCTAGGGATGCCATTATTTTCTAGTAATTGAGTAAATGTAGTTACAAATCTTGGTGCATCAATAAGCCACCTTACCGTCACAATTTTTCCATCATCTTTTAGATGGTCATAATATTCCTGAAACCCCTCTATCGTATAAAGAAAATTTTCAGATACCCCCAAACCTCCAGAAGATACGGATGCCCAAGTATCGACAAATGGTATGTATATGATATCAAATTTTTCATTAGATCTTGACACAAAACTTCTTCCTTCATCTACATTTGAATTGACGTAGGGATGATCGTAAAGATTTCCTGCCCGTTCTCCATAACTTTTTACAGTTTCAAAAATTATTGGATTGATTTCAACAGTAGTAATATCAGTACTGCCACTAGCTATTGCAGCTACCACATCTCGCCCTCCGCCTGAACCAATAATCAAAACCTTGGGGTCATTATGCATCTTAAATGGAAGATATTGCATCCATGATGAAAGTTCTTTTCTGCTTTCTGGATTTCCATCCCAAGAAATAATATTAGTCCCTGCTCCACCATCAATGAAAATTTTTGCAACTAGCCCTTCTTCTGCACATTGAGATGGATTTCTCGGGGCAAGTGCAGAAATACAGTCACCAGAGATTCCCTCCACCACATCAATTCTAGAAAAAGAATTCCATTGTGTTTTTTGGATTTGGGATCCTGGATTTTCTCTTAAGAAGATAGGAAGATCCTTGTTGGCAGTAGGATCTGTCTGAATTGAAAATGCTTGTGTATCATAATTAATTACTAATAGCAACGTAGTAAATAACACAAAGAAAAGACTGATCAGAACTTTTTTCCTTTTTTTTGTAATTAAAGAAAAAATCGTGGCACAGATTGCAGCAATTACCCCGACTAGAAGTGTAGTACCTTCTCCTCCAATTAATGATAAAAATAATACGACAGATAATGCACCTACTGATGCCCCAATTAGATCCGATGCATAAAGTTTTCCTGCAGTTTGAGCAAAGGCACTAAATGCTGCAGATATCACAACTCCAATAAAAAAGAAGGGAATAGCAAACAAGAACATGAATAAAGGAAGAAATGTTATTTGAGATGCAAGAGAATGCATCACCATAAGGGTAATGGGAATAATTATGCAAATTCCGACTGAGGAAGCAATGGTAAGATCTTCGCCCCAATTTTCTTTTATTCTCTTTAACCTATAATGAACAAGCAATCCTGAAGAGCCCAAACCAACTAAGGCTACAGAGACTGCAACAAATGCAAAGTGATACCAAATCGCAGCAGAAAAAATTCTCGTAATTGCAATTTCTAACACTAGGCCAGCAAGTGAAATAAGAAAAACTCCTGCAAAAAGGAGTCTTTTGTTAATTAATGCTGGTAATATCCCTATTTCTGACAGAATGTTTGTATAGCTTTTGGTTTGCATATTATTGTTTAGGATGTTATTTTAGGTTTTACCTAAAATGATCTGAGATAACTCTTTGAATCAAAGATTAAAAATTATCATTCTTTAAACTAAAAACTAATTGGATAATTTCAAACTCTTAGATGTTTTATCCCTATTGATTTATTCCAACACATGAATCAATTCTGAAAGATTTCTTCTTGGTTTGGGGAATTTTCGTTTTATTGGATATCCAATACACAAAATTGACGAGGGCACAAGTTTAGTTCCTATAATTTCTGAAACTTTTTTCTCATCAATCATCCCAATCCAAATGGTACTCAAGCTTAAAGCCGTGGCTGCCAATTGAGAATAGGCAGCAGCTAGGGTAGCGTCCTGAATTGCAAACTTTGTTAATGTTTCTTCAGGAAATTTGAGTTTAACTCTACTTGGATTTTTAAAATATACTAAAACTAATGGTGCATTAACATAGGTTTGATTGTTGGATGCCTCTACCAGTTTTTCTTTTATTTTTTTATTTTTAACATGAAAGATTTCAAAACCTTGAAAGTTTCCCGCCGTTGGAGCAGTATCTGCAGCAGCTAAAATTTTTTGAATTTTCCAGTTTTCTACTGGTTTTGGATCAAACTTTCTCGTTGATCGCCTTCTTTTCATAACTTCAAAAAGATCTGTATCAAGATCTTCTGATATTTCCTTAGAGTGGTCTCCAAGTATTACGTTGAGTAATGATTTTCTTGTTTCAATATTCTCTTGATTTCCAGGAGGCGGTGTATATCCTTCTGGATACACTACTCCTTTTTTTATCATACTATTCTATTTTCTAATTAAGTGATATACATAGCTATGAATGCTAAGATAGCATTTTTATAATAATCCCTAAAAAAATATATCATTAAATAAATAACCATAAAGATTTTTTAGAATTAATCTAACTTGTGAAAACGTAACTGTTTTCTAATCGATTTACTAGTAAAAAAATATGAGGTATTTAGTACAAATGGATATTTCAAATTCATCAAGGATAATTTTAGAATTAAATGACGAACATTCTCCAAATACTGTAAAATCTTTCTTAGACAATCTGCCATTTACGATACAACTTAATGTGTGGGGTGATGAGATCTATACCTCTTCGTCACCCATTGATGTTCCTGAGGAAAATTCAAAGTCTCCTGTTTCTCTAAATAATGTTGCCTATTGGCCGACTGGAAAAGCCATTTGTTTATTTTTTGGACTTACACCAATTAGCAAGAATAATAAGATCACTCCGGCATCTCCAGTAAATGTAATTGGTACAATAATTGACCCCGACAAATCTATCTTAGATTCGGCAGAAGGCAAAGATGCTACCTTTAGATTACAATCATGATTTTTCTGTTTCTATTGGAATCTCTGAAATTTCTGATTCAAGAACATATGCTTTGAATTCGTTTGAACTCCCAGAAAAGATTATCCACACTACAGGGTTTAACTCCATGAATTTTTTATCTGTGTCTGATGGGTAGGCACTAGAATCTGGATGGGAATGAAAAATACCTATAATTTTCAATTTTAACTCTTTCTCCATTTTATCTGCCTCGAGTCTTTGTTCAGCAGAAATTGTAAAATTTACTGGTGACTGATCAATGTTTTTTGTAAGAAATATTTTTTCAACGCTAATTTTTCCTCCGTTTTCAGTCCCAAATAATATGCCACACGATTCGTTGGGTTTTTCATTTTCTGCATGGTTTGAAAGGGTCTGTTTTTGTGCTTTTGTTAAGATGATTACTTGCAATCTTATTCTACATCAACAGAACCTTTCATCCAAGGATGTACAACACAGTAATAATCTTCTTTCCCTTGAGAAGCAAAGATAAACTCAAAGGAATCTCCTGCCGCGATTATATCAGAATCAAATAACCCATTAGGACCGTTTTGTGAATTGCCTGATGTCACTGTATGTATAGTGCTATCTGTGTTTATCCAAAGCACTGTTGTTCCAACAGAAATTTGAAGCACTTCAGGATCGTAGTAGATTTGTCCTTCTTTTTGAATACCTGCACCTTCTGGCATTGTTACTGTAACGGGTTCTTTTGGCTCTTCTATGAATAATTTAGAGACCATCCAAGGATGGACGATACAATAGTATTCATATTCTCCAATCTCTAATTTACTAGTATCAAGTTGGAATGTTCCTCCTTCGTTTATTAAACCAGAATCAAATGTTTCACCTACATCTACAGAACTGGTGACAGTATGTGTAAATGAATCTTCATTTGTCCATTCAACGACATATCCCTTTTGAACATAGGCCACATCTGGATTATAATCTGGATTGCCTTGAACTGCTGAATTTACTAAAATTGTAATTGGAAATATTGGACCCGTAAGCTCAACTTCATGTTCTTCTACTTCAACCATCTCTTCGGCAATAATGTATGTGTCAGGACTAACAAATCCAAATGCTACAAATGTAACAATTCCTGTAATAGAAGCTAATGTAATAATTGCTCCAATTGGTTTTACACGGGTTGGCATTTTTGCTGCAACATATGCAATTACTATTGCTGGAAGTGCAATTGCTATGAAAATACCAGCTACAATATTTGTAGATTCAATTGTATTCATTGTAAATGCAAACATTCCAAATCCAAGGGCAATTGAGATAATTACCAAAACTGTGGCCTTTGCTCGGTTACTAGTTGATACTCCGCCGTCTAAAATTCCTGCAGCTAAGAAAATTAATCCTATAAACATGGTAAGGCCTGTTAAAGCATGCATTCCATCAATGAAGGTATGTGCCAAGCCCATATAGGAAATAGACACTCCAGCCAAACCTATGGCTGTTAATCCCATGCCTGGCATCATGAGGTCCCAGTTACTCATTTACGCTAGCTGGTAGGTGTGATATACTTATTCCTTTTGAAATTGTCCAGATCATCAAAGTCGAATAAATTAAATGCCTTTGGAAGATGGAAGAGTGAGATTGGGCTTTAAGGAAATAGTGGAGATATCAAAACCACGAATTATCGTACTCTTGGTAATTACTGCAGTTACGTCTATGTATGCTGCAAGCAAACTGGTGGGTCCTGAATTAGATTATCTTGGCCTTTTACACATTATTGTTGCAGGTACACTTGCTTCTGCGGGATCCAGTGCGCTAAACCATTACTATGATAGAGATATCGATCCAAAAATGAAAAGAACCAGTCAGCGACCAATTCCATCTGGAAGAATGGCGGCGTCTCAGGTTTTAATTTATGGTTTGGCCGTAAGTTGCATTTCGGTGATTTATGGTTACTTTGCATTAAATGCGCTTTCTGCCTTCTTTATTGCCCTGGGTATTTTTTCATATGTAATAATTTACACAGTTTGGCTTAAGCGACTTAATTCATCAAATATTGTTATTGGCGGTATTGCTGGTAGTGCTGCTGCTTGGGCAGGATGGTCAGCAGCTACGGGATCCATGGACCTGCTAGGATTTCTGATAGGATTTTTGGTTTTTGTTTGGACTCCATCTCACTTTTGGTGTCTTGCCATGAAAATTAAAGATGAATATGCGCAAGCTGGAGTCCCAATGCTTCCAGTAGTAATTGGAATGGAGAAAACATCAAAATACATCTTGACAAACACTTTGATTTTACTTCCATACTCTTTGATGATTTCAGCTTTTGGAATGGGTCTTGTATACACTATAATTGCAATAATTTCTGGTGGCTTGATGTTAGCATATCACATTAAACTAACTAAAAATCCTACTTCGGAATTTGCATGGAAGGCCTACAAAGTAACTGCTCCATATCTTACAATAATTTTTGTGGCAGTGGCATTAGATGCTGCATTTCACATTCCCTTATTTTAGAATGTAATTATTTTTCAAAACCTGGAAAGCTAGCCTCATAATCTTTTTCCATTACTTCTTTGTTTTGTTCCTCCACTTCATCTACTTCTTCTATTATTTCTATGACTTCAATTCTTCGGGTATCTTTTGTAAACCATGCAACATTGATCAACCCCATAATTTCCAAGTCCAAAAGTAATTTGTTGAACTTGTCTTCTGTAATGGCAAATCCATCTTTTAGTAAGGATTTGAAGAGTTCAGAATCTGTGAGGGAGCCTGCTTCCTTTATTTTTTCAAATACTGAATTTCTTATTGGGATTGCCATGATTAACCGTAAAATGATCTATCTTTTGATTTTGGTACTACATTAGATATACTTTCTCTTACCTTGTTGTACCATTGATCCACTTCTTTTGTAATGGATGCTCTTACTTGTTTTAAACTATTTGCAAAGTCCCTGCTTGAAATTTTTACTGAATTATTCCTCATTGCTAGAATTGCTGCTTCTCTGCACAGTGCTGCCAAATCTGCACCTGAATAATTCTGTGTAGCAACTGCAATTTCTTGGAGGTTTACATCTTTTTCAAGAGGCATTTTTGCAGTCAATATCTTGATGATATCTAATCTTCCTTTTTCATCAGGCGGTGCGACATATAGTACTAAATCCAACCTTCCTGTTCGAAGTAACGAATTATCTAAAACATCTGGTCTATTGGTTATCCCAACTACAACTACCCGTGATGAAATACCTTCTTCTATTTCAGTTAGCAATTGACTAAGTACGGTTTCACTAACTCCTCCTTCTCCAGATTTTGAGCGAACAAGTGAATCTAACTCATCAAAAATTACAACACATGGTGATGAGGCCTTTGCTTTTCTAAAAATTTCTCTTATTCCTTTTTCAGATTCACCAACCCATTTGGATAATAATTCGGGTCCTTTAACTAAAATCATATTTGCCCCACTTTCAGTAGCAAGTGCTCTTGCAATCATTGTTTTTCCACAACCCGGAGGGCCATAAATTAAAGCTCCTTTTGGTGGTTTGATTCCCATCTTTGTAAATTTTGTCGGCTCTCTCATTGCAGCAATTAAATTATCAGTTAATGCTTCTTTGACATCATCTAACCCTCCTACGTCTTTCCACCAAACTTTTGATCTTTCAACATAAAATTCTCTCATTGCAGTTGGAACAACTTCATGCATTGCATCATAGAAATCGATTAGTTTGATTTGCATTGATTGTAATACTTCTGATGGTATCTTTTCACTTTCAAGATCAATTTCAGGTAAATAACGTCTAATTGACTTCATTGCAGCTTCTCTGCAAAGAGATTTAATGTCGGCTCCCGTATATCCATGAAGTTCAGATGCCAAGTCTTTAAGATCTATATCATCAGCTATGGGCATTCCTCTTGTGTGGATAAAAAGAACCTCTAACCGTCCATCTTCATTTGGAACGGAAATCTCAAATTCTCTGTCAAATCTTCCTGGTCGTCTTAGGGCAGGATCAATACTATCTGGGCGGTTTGTTGCTCCAAGAACAATGACATTACCTCTGTCATTAAGCCCATCCATTAGAGCAAGTAATTGCGCTACTACTCTTTTTTCAACATCTCCGTAAGCTTCTTCTCTTTTTGGGGCAATCGCATCTATCTCATCAATGAAAATTATGCTCGGAGAATTATCCTTTGCTTCTTTGAACATGTCCCGTAATTTTGCTTCTGTTTCGCCATAATACTTGTTCATAATTTCTGGACCATTAATCAAAAACATATTTGCATCTGATTCACTTGCAAGAACTTTTGCAATCAATGTCTTTCCACAACCAGGTGGACCATAAAGTAAGATTCCACTATGTGGCTCTACTCCTAATCTTACAAATAATTCAGGATGCTTTAATGGTAATTCAACGATTTCTCTCATGGCTTTAATTTCATGTCCTAATCCGCCAACTTCTTCGTAGGTTACCCTTAACTTTCGGTCAATGGAAGGTTCGGTTGATATTGTAAGATTTGTAGTACGGTCAATCTTTACAATATGTTTTGGAGTGGTTTTTGTAATTTTAAAATCCATAGAATTTCCTAAAATCATGACGGAAATTTCATCACCATGTGAAATTGGCAAACCTTTCAATCTGTTTTTTACAAAATCTGTAAATTCCTTGTCAACAGTCACTGTGTCATTAAGTGGCGTAAGTGAAACTGATTTGGCTATTTTTGTACTAACCTTTTTTACTTTAACAATATCATTCAGCGATGCTCCAATATTTTTTCTTGTTTGCCCGTCTATTCGGATTATGTCTGGAAGTTTTTCATCTTCATCAACTGGCCACACAACTGCACAACTGGATCTTGATCCCATAACATCAATGATGTCTCCTGGAGTGACTTTGAGATAATCCATTGCTTCAGGACCAATTCTTGCTCGTTTCTTCCCTACATCTCGCTGCTTTGCTTCTCCAATTCGCATTTGCAAAGGCTCTTCTTTGCGTACCAAAATCTCACCTATTTCATGTCAACTGACATTCTACTCATATTGAGTACTTCAAATTCACTGACACCCTCAACAGATTTTACTGACTCTTCAAGCGCATCCATCTGCCCTTCAGCATCTTTTACAATAAATTCTGCTTTGATAAAATATAGTCCAAAAGCAAGGGGCTCCTTGGCATGTCTCTTCATTAACTGTCCTTCTTTGAGGGAATCTTTGATGGTCTCAGCTAATTTATCCAAGTCTACTTCTTGTCCGGTTGGAAGAATTTTAGTGATTAAAAGTAAATCTGCCATTTTCTAAGGTCCTTGAAAATTGCATGAACCGCATTGGTAATTTCTTGCCGCTTCTCTGCAACTTTCACATCTCCAAATTAAATCAGTTCCACAATTTGGGCAATTGAATTTTACACATTTATCTTTAGGCATAATGTGTCGATGACAACAGCTACATTTTGGTAATGATATAGTAGATGACATACCCCAATTTTCTGTAAACATCATTTATACCTTCCTTAGAAATTGGTAAATATTTTACCTCAATAGTTTTTTGAGTTCCCCTTCAATAATTATCCCAGTAGTTCTTACTGATCCTTTGAAACCCATTAATTTTATAATTGATCCTGTGTGAAAATCAAAATCTTCTTTTTCTGAAATTTCTTTTGTCATTTCTGGAGTTATTGAACCAACTAGTTTGTTGATAGTGCCATTATCAATTCTTTCTAAAATTTTTCTTGCCATTATCTGTTTTTCAAATTCTTCTCCAAACTGTTTGGTCCATTGTTTTTGATATTCATCCAAGTCTGGCTCATTACCTGATTGTAAAAAATTTGAAATGGCTCTTCCTGCAAGTACTCCTCCCATACCGCTTGTGTAAATTCCTCCTGACGTGGTGGGTTTAGATTGACCTGCGGCATCTCCAATTATTACTGTTTTATGTTCCACAAATTTTTTGATTGGGCCTTTAATCCAAATGGGGGCAAAAATTTTTCTAATGGTGGAATATCTTCCTTTTTTTTCCAAGAATTCATCTAGAGTCTCTGCAACTTTTATTCCTCTTCCTGCAACACCTACTTTTCCTTTTCCTTCCCCCGAGGGTATTATCCATGCAAAAAAACCTGGATATTTTTCTTGATCAAAAAATATTTCGACTCTTCCTTTTTTTATCCAATCTGCATAAATCTCATATTGTGCGGATAGTAAAATCCCTGTTCGGTCTTTTTGAACTAGAGATGATACTCCTCTTGCATCCACAAAAATTTTGCATCTAATTTCCCCTTCGTTTGTTCGTACCCCTTCATCTGTTAATTCTTGAAAGCTTGTTCTTACCTTGATTACTGCTCCATTTTTCTGGGCTTGATGAGCAATTTGTTTATCAAGCTCTCTCCTACTAATCTCTGCAACTTTTTGCTTTTTTGAATCAATGGAGAAGCTATTCCCATTTGGAGCATAAATTTTAGCAGATTCTATTAAATGATCAAAAGTTTTACCAAATGGAATTATTCCTAGTTTCTCCAATCCTGAAGTACTAACGAGTCCTCCACAATGCTCTGGTGTGCCTATCTCGTAATCTTCTTCAATAACTAG
>DATKZR010000081.1:0-2369 GCA_035527875.1 Nitrosopumilaceae archaeon
GGAAGATATTCCAAGCTTCATGAAAAAAGAAATTGAGCAATATGGAAAGAATAGGAATTACGCCAAGCCATTAATTGTAGATACTCATAATGCCATGGGAAAAGAAATTTCAAAAGAAGATGCAGAAAACATGCTAAAGGCGGCAAAATCTTGTTTGGACACGCTGATTGGAAAAGAAATCTATCCCATCGAGTTTGGATATGCAAATTCTGATGAAATGGATGTGTGGACTGAGGATTTGGGAATGGGAGGTCTTGGAATAATGTGCCTTAGGATCAACGGCAAAAAATACTTTCTAGGATGGGCAGATGCAAATAATATGGAAAACGGAATTAGAGAGAAAATTGTAAAAAAATTTGCAGATAAAAACTATAACCTTTTAGAAATCTGTACATCTGATACTCATTTTGCACGAGTGAAGGCCAGAAACAAAAACGGATACTATCAGTTGGGGTTGATAACAAGTGCAGACAAGTTATCAGATTGGTTATTAGAAATTGCAAGAAATGCTGAGAACAAAATTGGTGCGGCAAAATACGAGATTCTTGAGAACCATACCGAAGTAAAAATAATGGGCCAAGGAATTTTTGAGGATTACTCTAAAGCGCTAGATAACTCCCTAAAGATAACAAAGGGATTTATGATTGGTTGTACTGGTCTGTTTTTGACTAGTTTGTTTCTATATTAAAATAATTTTTTTGCCAGTGTTCAATTTTTTTATCGTTGTAAAAAAATCTATTTTTTAAATTTGAGAAATTTTTTAAATATTATTTTAAGAACAAAACTTGAAACAAATTTAAGCAAAATTTTTATAAAAAATGTAATAATTTTTAATTACAATTTTTCGATCTCCATGCGTTAATAAAAATTTGAATGTGTAACTAAAACTTGTGACACACAATTACGCTTATTAAAAAAAGATAAAATTGTTACTTAGGCGATGGTGAGGATAAATCAATTAGCTAACACTGTATTTTTTATAATATTTCAAATTCACAGAAAAATTGCACAAGGTTCAGATAAAATTATTTTTTCAAAAAATCCACAACATTTTTTTATAATTACTGCAATGGTGTTATTGCTATCATTTTCTTTTTCAGGTGTTCAATCAGCTAAAGCAGATCAATTTTTTCTAGAGTTTGGTTCAATTGGTACTGGTAATGGATTTTTTGATAAACCGCACGACACAGAAGTTGATAATGTTGGTGACATCTATGTTGTAGACAATGCCAATAATCGCATTCAAAAGTTTGACCCTGATGGAAACTTTTTGTTAACATTTGGTTCACCGGGTTCTGGGAATGGGGAATTTAAATCTCCAAAAGGAATTGCCGTGAATCTAGTAACAAACAACATCTATGTTGCAGACTCGTTAAATCACAGAATCCAACAGTTTGATGCAAATGGAAACTTTTTGTCAGAATTTGGTTCACTTGGCGCACCTATTGGATTTTTTAATTCTCCGTCGGGCGTTGCATTGGATAGTTCTGGTAACATCTATGTAACAGAGACTGGTAATGACCGAATTCAAAAGTTCAACTCTGAAGGGGGTTTTCTCTTAAAGTTTGGTTCAGTGGGTAGTGGTGTTGGTCAATTAAATAATCCAGATGGAGTTGCAATTGACAGCTCTGATAACATCTATGTTGCAGACACTGTCAATCACCGCATCCAAAAATTAAGTACATCTTTTACAAATCTAGGAACATTTGGATCATTTGGTTCTGGTAATGGGCAATTAAATTTACCATATGACATTGCTACTGACATCTCTGGAAATGTCTTTATTGCTGATAGAAATAATTCCCGCATTCAAAAATTTGACCCTAGTGGGATTTTTCTATCAAAGTTTGGCTCTTTTGGCGCTGGCGATGGTCTGTTAAATCTTCCAGAAGGACTAGGGATGGATGACTCTGATGACATCTATGTTGCAGATACTGTCAATAATCGAATCCAAATTTTCTCTTTTGATCCAGATGGGGATGGAGTATTGAACAGAGTAGATAACTGTCCTAATGTCGTAAATCCGGGACAGGTAGATACTGATGGTGATGGAGTAGGAGATGCATGCAATGTTGATAGTGATGGAGATGAATGGTCAGATGTCTTAGACAACTGCCCTGCAGATTCAAACCCAGACCAATCTGATTTTGATGTTGATGGAGTAGGAGATGTATGTGATGATGAAAGTATAATCACCACAGATATTTCCATCATTGCTGATATCACTGCTCTTGGAGACGTACTGGTAAGCAATAATGCCCTAGTTACAATCCAATCAGGAGTTACAGTTACCATCCCAGAATGTAGAAACGTAACTGTTCAACCTGGAAGTGGTATTTTGGTAATTAATGGCGCAGGATTGCAAATTA
>DATKZR010000082.1:0-2110 GCA_035527875.1 Nitrosopumilaceae archaeon
AGGAAATTTGATTGCACAAAAAAGTAGGGATGATTCCCTCTCCTTATTATCTGATGATGAATTAAAGATGCTCATTTATTATACTTCTGACAGATGGAGTCGTCTTCAGAATCTACAACACAAACTTGGTAAGGTAAAAGAAACTATTACCAAGTTTGAAAATGTAACTACAATAATTTTGTTTTTGGATCAAAATCTTTTTTTGGTAAGTACAGATCCAAATTCTAACAATTCAAAAATAACTTCCAATCTATGGAAAATTATCGATAAGAAACCGGCGAAAAAAAGTATAGCTAAAAAGAAACCTGTAAAGAAAAAACCAGCTAAAAAGAAACCTGTAAAGAAAAAACCAGCTAAAAAGAAACCTGTATCCCGTCGAACTTGATCTATTTTGGTTCATTATTACGTCGATAAAATAAAAATGATACCTACTAGACCCTCAAAATGTGTGAATTGCGGTAAACTAGATCTGAAAGAAAATGCAGTGTTAGCTACAACTGGCCCTTATGAAAAAAATGCCGACTATGTACCATCTGTTTTGTGCCTTTCTTGTGAAACCTTGATGATAATTACAACTCAACCAGGGGTAGTTATTGGAATACACCATTCAACAGGAAACCAATCTACTGTACGTGGTTCTGAATCATAAAGTCTTTGAGTTTATTTTGTAATATGGATTAGTAACAGATGATCCACCTTAACTAAGATCCAACGTTGCTCTTTCTAGTGACAAGTAAAACTATGATTGTCGGATTTGTAGCATTTGTTTTTCTTGCAGGTTCACTAACTATTGATTCAATGGCATATGCTCAGGCAGGAGTAGGTGATGATATTCTGATTGGTAATACAGGAAATGTTGTACCAGGTCAGGATGATAATGTTGCAGCTGAGCCAAAAGCAATTCCTGGTTGGGTAGACCAAAATTTCAGATGGTATGCTGAAGGAGCTATAGCTCAATCTGAACTTGTCAATGCAATCAAGTTTTTGATTGATGATGGCATTATGATTTTGGAACCTGAAAAAAGTGTAGAGGATAATAACCCAATAGAGGTAGGGGAGATAATTGAAACTGCCAAGGACGATGACCAACCAGTTCCATATTCTTGCGATGGAGCTGCATGCTCTTGCGAAGGAAACGGTTGTTGGGATTTGAAATCTGATGGCAAATGTCATGAGGGCAAATTATGGTGTGAAGACAATGAAGATGACGCCTCCTACACTTGTGTATGTTGGGAAAAAACTACTACTGGCATGGGTCTAGTTGACTTTGATGAGATTCAAGGAGAATCGATTAACCCAGAATTGTTGAATTCTGATATGGCAAATCCATCAACATCGTCTGGTGGTAACGGCGACATTATTATCATCGGAAGTTTTACTTCACAAAGTGAAACTGCAAGTGAAATAGTAGGCGACATTCTTAGAAAAGGAGGAACTACATCAGTGTGGGAGGATGGAATTGCTGCATTCTCTGAACATGGAATGAGTGAAAGTGTGATTCCAGAACTTCAAGGAATTGTTGTATTATGTAATAATGTAATTGACAAAAAAACACAATCAATTAATGCAGAGTTGGAAATATTAGATTCATGGCTTGAAATAATTTCTGACAAACAACAAAGTAATTCTTATGATGCATCTGGAAGACTAACTAGTGACACAACAACTGAAGCTCAGAATTATGAATCAGACCTAGACTTTATCACAAGAAATCTAGGCAGTATAGACCAGAAGATAAATGCACTTGATACTGGAATCGAGGTTTTGGAGGGAAAGCTTTCAACCGTAGGTGATGATGCACAATTGGCAAATATTGATCTTCAAAACTCCCTTCAAAAACAACAACAAACTCTGCAGACAATGTCAAATATATCAAAAATGCTTCATGACACTGCAAAGTCAATAATCCAGAATATGAGGGCCTAAACCCTAAACTTTTTAATTCTCATCCATTTCAAAAAATAATTTCAAATTAATCCAGTTTGATTATCCCTTCTTTAATCAAATATTGAATTGCCAAAATCATCTCATCTTCTGAAATTACTCCATCGATATACCATTGCATTGTGTTTTTTATCCAATGTGGAATCTTTTGGGTAGGGGGATCTAT
>DATKZR010000083.1:0-2740 GCA_035527875.1 Nitrosopumilaceae archaeon
ATATTCTTCAACGTGAATCATCTTGTATTGCCATGATTTTTTTTCTTCGTCCCAATATACTGAATTTATTTCAGTTGGAATATCCATACTTCAAATTATTTAGTTAATTTCATTAATTAGTTTTTAAAAAACAAACATTGATTTCACTATCTCTCCTTCCCAAAAAATAATTCAATCCCTAGTTGAGATCTTGTTGTATGGATAGGCAAACACCATCCTCTTCTTGTAACTTTGACGGAATTATCTAAATTGGTAGAATCTCCAATGTTCTTTTTTTGATTATCCGTGCAAAGTAGAGGATCATTTTTACAAACCATTGGTTGGCTTAAATCGCAAGTTTTACCCAAATCTTCTTTTTAAAATAAAGTAACCACAATCCTGCTAAAATGGCCAAGGCTACTCCTAATGATAAATTAACCACATCCTCGCGATTTTCGTTTTCTTGTATGTTTTCATCCTGAAACTCCTGAACGTATGGCATGCTTGTAAGTGGATTAAACATAGTTTCTGAGGGATTATGTTGGTCTGTAAAAAATGGATCATTTGAAGTATCAACTGTTTTCAAATAGAAATGCTCTTGTTTACTTAGTTCGTCAACCAAATACTCTGCAGGAGTATTTTCTGCGATTCCCAAAAGGGTTAATCTATCAAATTCGTAAGGGTGGTTTGATGATACTATCATTATGTTTTGAAGATTTCCAGGGTTTGTTTCTGTAGGGAAAATGTATTCTACAGGAAATGTTTCTTTCATTGTTTTGTATACAGCTTTTACAAGTTGAGAGTTATGTCCTTCAATAGAACCAAGTAAATTAGAAACTATGACACCATCTGGTTCCAACCTTTCCTCAAGGGTTTGAAAGAATTCGTGAGTGATTAAATGATATGGGATATAGGTTGATGCATATGCATCTAATACAATCAAATCATATTTCTTGTCATATGTAGACAGATGCTTTCTTGCATCATCGTTGAATATCTGAAGTCTTGAATCCTCCTTTAAATCAAAATACTTTTTTGACACATCAATGACATCTGAATCAATCTCAATTACGTCTATTTTTGTATCAGGGTATAACGCAAGAAAGTTTTTTGGACCAGTAAATCCTCCTCCACCAACAAACAATACCTTAGTTGCATCAGGATTAAACATCATCCCAAGATGAAAATATTCTGTATAGTCTATTACCAAATCAAGCGGATCGTTGAGGTTCATAGAACTATGTTTCATGCCATCTAGATACAAGCTACGTTTATCACCAAATTCCGTAACATCAAGATGGCTAAAGAGAGTCTCTTTTTCGTATACCAATGTTCCGTAATGTGGAAATGAGTGAAGAGACAGTGAAGTCCAAGGAACAAGTAAAATGATTAAAACTGTAATAGCTATTACTTTGGGGGAATTTTTGAGGCCAATTAGCGAGATTGTAATCAATACAATTCCTAACCCAAAAATAATTTGGTTTACTGAAATATTTGGAATTAATACAAATACAGTTACAAACGTTCCAAAAATACCTCCTATTGTTGCAATAGAGTAAAGATTGCCTGAGATATTTCCTACTCTTTTCAGAGTGCTAGTTCCAAGCTTGATCACATATGGTGATACAAATCCGAGCAAAACTGAAGGAAGCATCAACAACAAAAATGTGGCAAGCAACGGAGTGTATTGTGTTCCAGGCAATACTGCTATACTAAAATCTACAACATAGGATGCAAAAAATGGAATCCCTACAATAAACAATCCAACTGAAAAAACAATTCCACAAATCTTGTCAAATCTTGGATGATTATCAGCTATTCTTCCTCCTAAAAAATAACCCAAACTCAAACCACTCAAAATTACTCCAATTAAACTTCCCCAAGTGTAAATCGTACTCCCAAAAACAGGTGTTAGAATTCTACTTGTCACTATTTCTAGGCCCATTATAATGGCACCAGAAGTAAAGGTAAGAATTCTTAATCGCCAGAAATTATCTTGGTGGAATTTAGAGGTGTATTCAGTATTGGTCATTACAATCTATTTTTGTTAAAAAACATAATATCAATATGGTGATATAATAGAATCACTAGGAAAATATTTTGAAAATATTTCTTTTACTGAAGGTTGATGAGGATTTGTGTATGTTTCAGTTGGAAAAAAATCATAATTAAAATTCCTATCTATCTCAAAAATTTATTCTCTTGCTCCAAACTTTACCAAGATTACTCCAGCACCGACTGCTCCTGCAACTGCTGGTACCATCCAAATCATACTTCCAAGTCCTGCAATTACAAGAGCTGCTGAATCAAGTGAGAGGAGTTCTCCTGCTACTGGTAGTCCAGTATTGAAGTCAGCCAAAACATCATCTATTCCATATCCGTCTTCTTCAACTGCCTGAGAAGAAGTTATTGTGATTGTTCTTATGTCGCCACTAAATGAATAGGTGTCTGTTTGTGCCCAACCATTTGTTATTGGACCGGGGCAACCTGCAGGCCATTCAGGATAATTACAATTCACACCTCCCACGTCTATATGTTGGAAAGCTTGTGAGTCTATGATGCTGTTTCCAGAATCTCTTGTAATCACAGTTACTTCATTATTACCAACACTGAAAAGCTTGAAACTAATCGAGCTTGCATCAGTTGGAGCAAATGTAGTAGGATCTACAACACTGATTATAATATCTCCGTTATTTGGACCTGAATTTGAGACAAGAATGTTAGGAGTTGATGGAGGGCCTGGTGTTTCGCCAGCATCATC
>DATKZR010000084.1:0-3579 GCA_035527875.1 Nitrosopumilaceae archaeon
AGACCAGCTGTAACAATAGGCCCAATACCTAATTCCACTAGAGTTCCTTGTTGAGAGGCAAAAATTACCCTTGCAAACTGCAGAAAATCAAATTCAGGTGCTGTTGCCCCAAACAATGGAGTTTGACCCATTATCAAATAAATTAACAGAGCAATTCCTGACCATAGGAGTTTTGTCTGGAGGGAAATTTTCTTTTTTGGTTTTGGGACCTGAGGAAGATACGGTTCGGCCTTGAAAACAATTTTTCTAATTATACCGGTAAGACTACCTTCAGCCATTCTCAGCTAACACTTCTCCCCCAACAGATTTGACCTTCGCTTCAGCTGCTGCCGTAAATTGACGTACTTTTATTGTGTATGCCACAGATGGTTTACCACCACCCAGAAGTTTGTCATATCCTGCAGTTTCAAGATCGAGTATCTTCTTTCCTGCTTCTTCTTTTCCGAATTTTATAAACAGGTCATCGAGCTCACGAATGCTTGCCCATTTTTTGGTAATATTGGGATGAGGTGGATGAGTAGAAGAATGACCGTAATGGTCAGGATATTCTTTAAGCATAGTACTGTAATGATGTTTCATTAATCCTGTAATACCCAGACCACCTTTATGACCACTTGCGCGATGTTGACCTACTTGTCCCCATCCCATGTTTCGACCTCCTCGAAGTCGTCTTGTTTTTCTTAGTCTTGTTGCCATTTTAGATCATACGTCTCACAATTGTTCCAAGTTCTTTATTTAATCCAAGAACACCTTTTTGTCCATATAATTTTTTTGTACTTCGTTTGAATCCGTGTCTTGGGGGGGATAAGGCAAACCAGGGTTTAAGAGGTTTTAATTTTGATAAAGTTGCTTTCCCTTCAGCTAATGCTGTTGCAAGATCATCAATACTATTGAAACCAATTTCTTTAAGATCTTCTGGAGTAATTTTTTTATATCCTGATTTTCGTGCTTTTTTATCAAGAATATCCTTTGCTAATTCTGCATCCAATCCAATCCAAGAGACGTAATGCTTGACCTTGTTTAGCATTCCTAAGGTATTATCTTTGGCAGGTAAAATTGTAGCACGATATTTTTTATCTAGTTTAAGCAAAGTCATCGTAGTAGATGCCCAGTAGGGGACGTCTGCTTGACCTTTTATCCTAACAACGAGATATGCATTTGCCATTTTTTCAACCTTGGCTAAATGTTTGTCTAAGACAATCCAATATTGCTTTAGAAGTAGAATTCATTGTAGGTGTTGAACCTTTTGCAGTTGTCCATGCATCTTTTAGTCCTGCTAATTCTAATAATCGCTTTATTTTACCACCAGCTACCAACCCCAACCCGCGTGGAGCAGGAATAATTTCAATTGTAACACTCCCACCCTTGCCTCTAATCTTGAAAGGAACGGAATGTTTTTGATCACATCTGCATTCCCAGCTTCCACATCCTAATTTAATGGGACTCACATTTAGAAGTGCTTGGCTTGTAGCTTTTTCAATAGCAATTCTCATCTGTTTTGATTTTCCTTGACCAATTCCCAAGTAACCATTTTCATTTCCTGCTGCAACAATAGCTTTGAATCTAGTTGACTGACCATTAGAAGTCATTTTTTGAATAATTCCAACATCAACAACTTCACTTTTCAATTCTGGAAGTAGTTTTTTGATAATACCGGCCTCTTGAATTCTCAAACCAGCTTCGATAATTTCTTCAATAGAAGATATTTCTCCAGAAGCAACTTTTTGTCCTAAAATTGTTTTTGGAATCCATATTTCTTCTACAGGCTCTCGTCTTGGTCGTCTATTGGTCTGTCCAGCTCCTTTTCCGTCAGGTCTACCTCCTCCATATTGTACAGGTCTACCTTGTCCTGGTCTACCTCCTCCATATTGTCCTGGTCTACCTTGTCCTGGTTTAGCTTGTCCTGGTTTAGCTGAGGTCGTTTGACTCATTTCTACTTGACCTCATTATCAATAGTTGATTTAATTTTTGAAATATCATTTTTTACAGTAAGATGTTCACCATTGATTCTTTCCTCCGGGGGGAACGTTTGAGAATCTGCTGGAACTTCTAATCCTGCATCAATTACTCCCTTTAAAGCAGCGGCCATTCTTTGAGTGTATTTTTTTGTCCCGCTATACAAAATTGCACCCTTTGATCCTTTACTAAGGGCTTTTTTTCCTGCAATATACCCAGTTAGATAAGCTGCAGGTACACTTTTTCTTGAGCCTTTCCATCCTTTTTCAATCAAATATCGAGAATGTGCTGAGGCCACAACTTTATCGCCAGTAATTTCTGGTTTTAAGATTTGGACTTGAGTATTTTCATTAGAAATATTTACCGTGATAAATTCGCGTTTACCCATTAACATAGTTCCACGTTTTTTATAATTGGTCTTTTGCTCTCGAAGTCTTCTCAATATTTTTGAATAGGCCATCTACAGAACTCGATTTTGAACTTGCTCTTATATACGTTAAGCGTGGATCAGAAAAACAAGTAATGCTTTTTGAGTATGTAGTCGATTTTCTGCCTCATCCCAAACAACAGATTGGGTTCCATCTATAACAGATGATGTTACTTCACTACCTCTTTTTGCTGGAAGACAATGCATAAAGATTGCATTTTTCTTTGCTTGTTTCATTAAATTAGAATTTACTTGAAATTTTGGAATAAATTTTTTTGTTCTTTTTGGATCTAGATTGTGAATAGAAGCAAAGGTATCTGTGACAACAATATCGGCATTTTTAACTGCCTTTAATGGATCAGTTGTCAGTTCAATAGTAGTAGATTTTTGAGCTTGGTTTACAACACTTCTATTTGGTTCAAATCCTTTAGGTGTGGCAACAGACATTTTAATTTCTGATAAGGCACATCCATTAATCATTGAATTACAAACATTATTCCCATCACCTATCCAAGCAAGTTTTAATCCTTTTAGTTTTTTTTTCTTTTCCTTAATGGTCATAAAATCGGCAAGAATTTGACATGGATGAAACGAATCAGAAAGACCATTTATGACAGGCACACTTGAGTACTCCGATAGTTTTTCCAACAAATTATGATCATACACCCTTGCCATAATACAATCGGTGTATCGCGAAAGTGTTTTTGCGGTATCTTCTATTGACTCACCTCTAGATAATTGCATGTCATTGGTAGACAGATTTATTGCAGTACCGCCTAAATGAAACATTGCGATTTCAAAACTAACTCGTGTTCTGGTGGAAGGTTTTTGAAAAATCATGGTAAGAGTTTTGTTTTTTAATAAAGGCTTATTTTCTCCTTGCTTCAATTCTTTTTTTAGTTTAATAGAAAAATCAATTAACTGAGAAAACTCTTTTTTGGATAACTCCGATAAAGTAAGTAAATTTTTTGTTTTTAATTTCATTTTCTAAATAATCCAAACCTTCCTCTTTTCTTTTTAGTTTTCTTTTCTTCTTTATCTGGGTTTTGTTCTTCATCTTCTTTAGATTGTAGTTCTTTTACCTCATTTTCAGATTTTTTATTCAGGTTATCTAGAATCGTTGGTTTTCCTTGGTTAATCCATTCCTTAATTTTTTTACTCAATTGTTTTGCCTCACTATCGTTCTCCGGTGGCGC
>DATKZR010000085.1:0-5493 GCA_035527875.1 Nitrosopumilaceae archaeon
ATATTTTGGTTCTAAAGCAAGTATGAAGGTCAAATTTTGTAAAATAAATTTATGTTATATTAAAAGAGGATTTTGTAATTTAATGGATTTGAAATTATTTTTTGGGAAGGATTTTTCAATAAACAGATTCACAGAAAGGACAAACCATGGAACCTCCCTCTACTTTCAAAGGGACTTCGACTAATTTCGCTACACAGCTTGGGCATTTGGTAAATCCAATCATAAAACTGATATGAAATCAGGTCATATAATTTCTTGTAACATTTAGTTCACTCTAATTAAATATTGGAAGTTATTTTTTGGGAAGGATGTGTGGATTTATTCTTTTAAATCTGACTTCATGACAATTAAAGATAAGATAAGTAATAACGAGAAGAATGTCGTCTACTATTGTGAGTTTTTGATGGTTTTGCAACAATCTAGTTATTTTCCCATACCTAAAACATCAAATATCTTGGATATTTTTGGGGGTAAGGGATATGAACCATCACTTTAAAACCCGCCCCTGGCACTGTTTTTGTTCATATAATTATTCTTCATAATTTTTATAAACAAGGCCACCTCTTGGTTTTCGACATTCATGGTTGAAAAAAAGATTAAGACGAAAAAAGATGAAAAACCAGCAAAAGCCAAATTGGCCAAATCTAAGGGAAAAACTAAGAATAAAACATCACAACAAGACGATTATGGGGACGGTATTGCCATAATTGATGATGATCTATCTGTTGATCAAGAAAAAATCAACGAGGAAAGAAGAGCATATCTTGAGGAATCAAGATCACAAGAAGCCTCAGACTAAATCTTTATTCGTTCCCATTTCATATACTATACATGAGAGCATTATGCCTGATTACAGTTAAACCAGGAAAAGTGGATGAGGTAGTTCAGGTATTAAAGAAAAAACGAAAAATTGTCAAAGACATTATGGTGGTAACTGGTAGGGCAGACGTAAGTGCAGTTATGCGTGGAACTATGGATGAAATTAATCAAATGGTTATTGACTTTAAAAAAATCAAAGAAATTGTAACAACGGAGACACTAATTGAAGTGGAGGTAGATTTAGGTTGGTAAGGGCAATCATTCTAGTAAAATCTCCAAAAAAATTGATAGCCGCAAGACTACGCAAAGTTAGCCATGTGAGTGATTCGTTTCCAACTAGTGGGCAATTTGACGCCGTAGCAATTATTGATGTTGATGCTCTAAGAGATATCAAGGATATTGCCACTCAGATTCAGAAAATTAGTGGAGTCGAGAGAACAGAAACTATGGTAGAAGTTCAATAACCTCGATTATCTTTACAAATATCAATCCTATTTATGTAAATAACAAAGAATTTAACATACAAACACGAAGGGGTTATTGTGAATATAAAAAAGGTAGGAAATGTTATTTTGGCAGTCAAAGATTTGGATAAATCCATCCAATTTTATCATGAATTAATTGGGCTTCCAATTAAAAACCAAAGAAGATCCTGGGTTGATTTAGGAACTACAGGTGGCTTGTTGAGTTTACATCCTGCTTCTCTTACGGCTGAACATATTGGCAGTTCAATCGATAATGGAATTACAATCGGATTCCTTGTAGGAGATTTAAAATCTTCTTTGGATGAATTAAGAGAGAAAGGTGTTAACGTTCATCGTGAAATTGTAGAGCGAGATGCTGGATTGAATGCAGTAGTTTTAGACCCTGATGGATATCTAATTTCTTTATTTGAGCCTATTTTCAGAGATAAAAATGAACAAACTGGTGGGTACCACGGATTTACTCCAGCTTAAATTATTTTTTTAATTTTTGAAATAATTGATTTAACATCATTTCCATTTTTGTCTATTGAAACATAAATTGTAATTTTATTTTTTTGCAAAACAATAATGGATACTTTTTGATGTTCAAGTAAAACGTAATCTAATTTTCCAATTGCTTTTGTAGCATCGTTCCTTGAATTCAATAAAGTAGAAAGTATGAAAAATTCATTTTTTACTTGTTCTGATTTTAATAATGGTTTTACATCTGATCTGACAATCCCTGTCAATGTTCTACCATATGCGTTAATGATCCCCGCGTATCGAACACTTTTTGAGACGAGGAGAATGTTTTGACATTTTTTTCTATAATCTATTATAATATCTTTCCATTTTTCAGCTGGAGTCTTTACCATGTTAAAATTTATTTTAGAAATTAATAAGGATTCGTACCAGGTTTAAGAAATTAGAATAATTAAAAACCAATAAAAGTTCGTATTAAGTTTCCTTTATATCTAATTTTTTCTTCAGGTCGTAATTTTGTTTTAACAACTTATCATTTTTTGCTTTAAGAATTTTGATAGAATTCCTCTCAGAGTATAATGGATGTCCGGGAGGAATTAATTCTGATGAATTCATTGTCATTAATCCGGACGCATATTGTTGGTACAAGTTCTGAAAGCCATCTAATTTTTTATTAAGACTAGCTGCATCTTTTACGAATTGCCCCTTTATTTGATTATCAAACATTTGGAACATTGGAAGTGTTATGCCCGGTGGTAGTCGTGGGAATTGAAATGCTCTATGTGGAATATCGTGATTTAAACTATAAAGATCCTTTAGGTGTCGAAGTAAGTATTCTTCCATATTTTGAGTCTTTTCTTTCCATATTTTTGCTTTGCTTTAGGCGTTTGATATACCAAAAAGTGTAATTTATGTCAGTTCTACTCAGTTTGAGCTGATCGCAGATCCTTATAGATTAGGATTTTAGATCGCCAGTACGTAATGACCGACGCAATCAAAAGATGCATCCGATGTAGCAAAGAAATTAAAGATGATGAATTACACAAAATAGTAATTTATGTAGTTCAAGAAAAATTCACTGAGCATCATTACGAACATGTTGAATGTCCGGGTAAATTTACCATCTAGCCTTTGTATTCATAGACTTTGTAGATGTTCCCGGTTAATCTTGACCGATATTTCCATTCATTTTCTTCCCAAATCTTTACTTTGAAATTATCCTGAGTTTTAGGATGTATTCTTTGATATACATCCTCACCAATAAGAATTTGATTTGGTCTTGCCATAGTTTGAATTTTCGAGGCGATGTTCATCACAGGCCCCATTAAATCTACGTGTGATGTTGTTTGGTTTGATCCATATCTCATAATCATGCTTTGACCATAGTCTACCCCAATTTTTACCATTAAATCAGGGTATTCGTATTGATTTAAAATTGGATTGATTCCCTTTTCTATTACTGTTATCATAGATTTTGCACAAGACACGGCGTTGTCTGAAGCTATCAAAGCATTGTCTGTGGCATTAAAATATCCAATTACCGCATCCCCTACAAATTTTAGTACAAATCCCCTATGCTGATGTATCACCGATGCCATTTCTTGCGAAAAAGAACTGATTATAGTGGCAAATTTTTCTGCAGGTAATTCCAAAGTCATAGTTGTAGAGCCGACTAAATCAACATACAGTACAACAATATTGATTTTTTTAAAAACATTTTCTCTTAGGAATTTTTCAGAGTCATTAGTTACACCAGTATATTCATATCCTTTTTTTAAAGCGCCCCAAACTCGTTTTTGAGTTTCTGTAATCATAGTTTCATAATCTACTACTTTTTCACCTTTTTGTTCAAACATTCTATCAATAATACCTGGAGAATTTTTTTCACCATCAAGATTATCTGAAGACATCTTTGATTCTACATTAGAAGTCATTTTTGAATCTATTCTAAGGGGAAATCAATCTTACAATTAGGACATTTTCCACGATTTCCAGCGTATTTCTCATGAAAATAGACTATAATTTTTGTATAGCAAATAGTACAGGTGATATCACTATTTGACATACCCATTAGTATGCTCGTATCCATTTAATAGGATTTTCAGTGTGTAAGGTTTAAGGGCTGCCAAATTTCGATATTTTTGTGCGTTTAGGTATTCGATCAACAAATGAATTCATTCAAAATTTAAACACTAAAAACGAAAATATTCAAAAATTGTTCCTTGAAAAAATTAAAAATGTTACAAAAACTGTTGACACAAAAGTTATGCTTGGTGATGCAACAATTACGGAACAAAAAACTTTTGATCCTGAATTAGTACGAAGTTACTATGAGAATTTTATTAGAAAATTGAAAGGTTGGACATTTCAGGAAGTTTCTATATCCAATAATGAAGATCTTAGAAGGATTTTTACAAAATTTGAGATTAATGAGGGTAACTACCTAATTTCAGGTCATCTATCTCTGCAATATCATGTTTTGTTATATTATAAACCAGATCAAAAAGTCATTGAATCGCAAAAGGAGTTGGCAAAAATTATAGATTTAACAAAAAACAAAGAGCAGGAAATCTCAGACAATAATGATCAACTTGTGTTAGATAAATTAAAAGAAAAAGGGTACAAAGATTTTGATCATCAGAAATTATTTGAAATATTTTTTGAAAATAATGAATTGAGAGAAACAATTTACAAAGAGATTGAAGAAAAGCATGGAATAGATTTTCAATCAATGAGTAAAAGAAAAACTGAATTGGTAAAAGAATTGGATAGTTTGTTAATTGAGACATACCAAACTAGCTCAGTTTTAATTGATGATGCTAAATTGGTCACAGGAGAAGAAGGTTGTTTGTGCACTATTGACATAGAATTTGTAAAAAATGGGATTAAAGAAGGGTTGTTTGATCCACGAAAAATATCTGAGTCTGTAAGAAACAAAATTGAAAATAGAATAAATGAAATTTTAAACCACATTAGCAATTGAAAGACTTTTCATGATATGGCTGTTAATTTTAAGGTGTATTTCGTCATGTTTTTTGCCAAGGAGGTTTTGGAAAAAACCCTAGCGTTTTGAACATGATTCCTCAAGTCATTCATAAAAATTGATTAAATATGTAATTTTTCAATTGAAGAAGTCAAATATATCGGCAAAATATGAACATCTCCATTGCATCCGACGTATGAAGATATTCAAAAAGCCAATTCTATGAAAAAGGAAATAATCAGAAAAACATCTCTAATTTACTCTCCAACTTTTAGCAGGTTAAGTGGATCCAAAGTTTATCTAAAGTCAGAATTTCAACAAAAAACTGGAGCCTTCAAAATAAGGGGAGCGTATTATAAAATTCAAACATTAACAAATGAGGAAAAACAAAAAGGAGTGGTTGCAGCATCTGCGGGTAATCATGGACAGGGAGTTGCATACGCTGCAAATGCTGAAAAAATACAATGTACAATTGTAATGCCTAAAAACGCATCACCTGCCAAGGTTTCTGCCACAAAGTGGTATGGGGCAAAAGTAATTTTAGATGGTGTTAATTATGATGAGGCATCAACTAGGGCCAAAGAAATTGCCAAGGAAACTGGCGCAATTTTAATTCATGCTTTTGATGATAATGAAATTATTGCAGGTCAAGGAGTTATAGGATTAGAAATTTTGGAACAAATACCAGATGTAGAGGAAATCTATGTTCCCATCGGAGGTGGAGGGTTGGCAGCTGGAGTATTA
>DATKZR010000086.1:0-6388 GCA_035527875.1 Nitrosopumilaceae archaeon
CTCTAATCCTTTTTACTCTGGTCTTGGTATCGGAATTGTGGCAATGGGATCATTTTGGGTATTTATTCGATTAATAAAAGAACTCAAAAAAAAGTGATTTAAATAAAAAATTAAGAAATTAATATAAGCAACAAATTCAAACTTTTTCATGTGCCGGGCAAGGGGTATTCTACAGTTGGAATTAAACCCATAATTACAAATAGATTGAAAGAGGTAACCGATAAGAATTATCCTGGGATGTTTTTACCTAGCACGTTGATCATTATGATGAATGAAATTAAGAGAGGATATTACTCTGTAGAATCTCATGACATAAAGTTAGATCTTTCTGGACATTACAACACTATAACAATTAGAGATGATGTTCAACGTTGGCTAGAGGATAATCAAAAAATACTTGGTGATGAATATAAAGAAAAATACAGGGCAAAATGTTTTACAAAATTTGTGAGTTATTTTATTATTAACATACTTGAATCAAAATATGATGCAAATAAACACGCTATCTCTCTAAGAGAATCGGATTTTAGATGTCTTCAAAAAGAGTATCAAAAAAAGAAAGAAAATTCTCAGGAATTTACAAGCTTTGAACAATTTGTTGATGGCTACATTAATGAATTGTTTGTAAAAATTAAAGCAGCAAAAGAAATCCTAACAATTTAATTTCGATTTATAATTATCTGATTTTTAAAAAATAAAAAAATTAGAGTGGCGTCATAGTATCAATTAATCGTGCATTAGTGACTTCGCCATCTTTTTCTTGGATTTCAAGGTCTACAGTATATTTCAAAGAATATTTCATGAAATTAACTTGAACGTCCCACGCTTCTCTTGGTCCTTTTTCAGGAATTTCAAATGTTTCATTGATTCTAAAGTCACTCACATCCCCATAAAGTGCACTAATCACTCTGCTAGATTCTCTTTGGATATCTTCTGGTGTGCTTACTTTTTCCATTAATATAATTTACACAGAGCAAATATAAAAATATTTAAAATTTAGTTTTTTTAAAATGAAAATATCATAATTTTGAAAGTTTTTTTATAAAGGATTCTTTTTTTATTTTCTGTAAATCCACTTCGGCTTTATTTTTGTGATAAATTATAGTTTGATTATCAGGATCAAGTTCTAATGCTTTACTATACCATTTTATAGATTCTTCATATTTTTTTAATGATAAAAGTAATTTTCCTTTATAGCTTATTGCATACACGTAACTGGGATCAATTTTCAATGCTTTTTCACAGTATAAAAGCGCCTCATTGTATTTTTTTGAGTGTTCTAGAAACCATACCATACTACATAATGCAAAAACGTTCTTAGGTTCAAGCTCTATTGCACATTCACAATAGAACCTCGCCTCCCCAAACTTTTTCAACGAAGAGAGGGATATTCCTTTACTATAAAGCGCTCTAACAGAATTGGGATCATATTCTAAGATTTTATCAAAACATTCAATGGCTTTTTTATATAGGCCTGTTCTGTCCAACACCAGTCCTTTATTCATAAAAGCCTCAGTGCATTTTTGGTCAATTTTTATGGCCTTATCATAAAATACAAAAATATCTTTATTCCCAAATCCAGCAAAATCTAGTGTCCAACCCTTGGCCACAAGTGCTTTGGTGTTTTTATTATCGATCTCTAGGGCTTTGGTATAGAATTTTATGGCCTCCTCATGCTTTTTCTGCTTTGTGAGTTTTTGCCCTTTTTCATATAGAATATTGGATTGCCTAGAATCTTCATCTATAGCCTTGGTTAAGAAAGATACGGCCTCAGAATTTCGTTCTAATCTTCCCAAAATTAGACTTTTGTTGTAAAGGGCTGCAGAATGTTTTGAATTAATTAGCAAAACTTTATCCGTTATTTCAAGGGCTTCCTTATTGCGGCCTAAATTACTCAAACATAACCCCATAGCTGTTAAAGAATCTATATAGTTTGAATCAATGTCAAGGGATTTTTTAAAAAAAGAAATTGCATCTTCATATTTTCCAATTTTTTGTAGTGCATGACCCTTGTTAAACAAAGCATCTAGATTTTTTGGATCTACAGATAGGACCTGGTCAAAACAAATTATTGCTTTTTGGTAATCTTCCATTTTATGTAACGTCGTACCTTTATGAAGTTGTATTACAATATTTTCAGGTTCCAGAGAACTAGCTTTGTTAAATTTTGAAACAGCTTTTTTAAAATCATTGTAATAAACTGATGTTAAACCTTGATTCAAATAATACCATGCATTTTTAGAATTTTTTAAAATCATATGTATTTTAGTCCAAATATTATTTTTATAGTTAAATCGTATATTACATATACTTTGGTTTTTTTGTTTTGTGCTAGTTATCAATTGTTAAAAAATAGAAAACGTACTTTACTTGAAATCTTTAATTATTAATTTTGCATACTAAATTCGATTTAAATGGGCATGGAATTTTATGGTGATGATTTTAGAGGTGCAGATGTTGCACCATTTGTTGGGATCAATACTTTCTTGCACCTTCCATGGATACAGTCCCATAAAGCATTACTTGAAGCTAAACCTGATGTTGCAATTATAGGAGAACCATTTGACTTTGGTACAACTATTCGCCCTGGGGCAAGATATGGACCAAGAGCAATTAGAGCTGCTTCAACAATCCCATCTCCACCTTACGAGCGATTTAATATTGAAACTGGTGCAGACCCATTTGGAACTTTTCGAACCGTAGATTATGGTGATGTTCACGTTTCACCAGGAGATGTAATTGAATCTCACAAGAGAATGACCCTTAAAGTCAAGGAAGTGCTAGAGGCAGATGGTATTCCTGTAATGCTTGGAGGGGACCACTCTATTACTTATGCAAATGTCAGAGCTTTTGCTAAAAAATACAAAAACATAGGTATGATTCATTTTGACACGCACGCAGATTGTGCTGCACAGGGGCTAACTGGCTACAAGTATGACCATGGAGCACACATTAGAAGAATTATGGAGATGGGTTGCTTAAAGGGAAGAAATTATTCACTTGTAGGTCCACGAGGTTATTGGCCGGGACCTGATTTGTACAAATGGATGGCAGATCAAGATTTCCAATGGTTTACAATGCTTGATGTTGAAGAACTAGGAATTGATTTAATTGCAAAGGAAATAGCAGATAGGGCAAATGATGGGACCGATGGTGTATATCTTAGCTGGGATATAGATTCGTTTGATCCTGCTTATGCACCAGGTACTGGTGAACCTGAACCAAACGGACTTACCTCGCGAGAAGGAATTAGAATGATACGTCTATTATCAAAATCATTTGATCCTGACAGGTTTGCAATGGATTTGGTAGAAATTGCTCCTACATATGATGTAAGTGATCAAAGCTCTTACAACGGAGGCATCACGTCTGGATTGGGACAACGATTAGTCATTGAGCTGTTAGCTGGATTGTCATTAACAAAGAGAGGTTTGGAGGGAGGAGATCCAGTAAGGCCAAACAGTTATCGTGGTACTGGACATACATACAATTTTGGAAACCCAGCTGCTAAAATTCCAAAGAGAGATTAATGAAAATTGAAGTGTTGGTAGAGGGCGATCCTGATATCAAACCACTTACCAAAATATTTCATTATACCAAATCAGATGAATTAATCTTCCTGGAATCTACTAAATTAATCCAAAAGCGTCTTGAAAACAATATGAAATTAAACGTAAATGAAACGTTGTGGTTCTTTGTTACATATATAATAAATTCATTAAATGAAGGTAAAACCATTACCGTAATAACAAAACACCTCAGAGAACTTCTTTTACCAAATCAAGTTATGATTGGAGTACCAGAAAGCTTGAGGAGATTAACTTTTACGATTTTATCAAAGGATAATCAAAGTGAACTCATATCTATTACAACACCAATTTGCATAAATCAATATTTTTTTCATGAACTGGAAAAAATGGCATAGGAATGGTGAGATGATTGTTTGATTCATTAATTGGAATGCTACAAGCCAACAATCCTTTGTTAATTATAATGGCAGGTTTAATGATTGGATTGTTACATGCTTTTGAGCCTGATCATCTAAGTGCAGTTTCCACCCAATTATTAAATAAAAATAATACTACCATTTCAAAAAAACTGGGCCTAAGGAGTCTGACTATAAACAGCTCTTTAAGAGGTGCATTTTGGGGACTGGGACACACATCCAGCATAATTCTAATTGGCTTATTGATTGCTGGTTTGTCATTAAATATACCAGATAATTTCTTTGTGAGTGCTGAAATTCTTGTTGGATTTATGTTGGTTATTTTAGGAATTTTAACAGTTACAAATCGAAGCATCTTAAAGCCAAAACATATTCATCCTCATGAACACTCAAACGGAATTGCTCATACCCATCCTCACAGTCATAATGTAAGTCACAAACATGGTCATAAATCATATCTAATTGGCTGTATTCATGGTATTGCTGGCAGTGGAAGCCTTGTAGCACTAACTGCATCTACTATAAGCGGGTTTGATATGATGATGTACTTTTTAATTTTATTTGGAATCGGCAGCATAATTGGAATGACGGTGGCAAGTGGAATTCTAGGATTACCATTTATTTTAATATCAAAATTAAGTTCCGGAGCAAAGTATCTAAGATATGCAATAGCTGGCATAACTTTCATTATAGGCATTAATATTATATTTACAATTGGATTAGAAAACAAATTATTTTTATTTAACTAACCCAATTTATGTGATAATTTATTGGTTACTTTACAATTAAAACTGAAACTTTTGATTTGTGCACGATTGTATTTGCGACGCTCCCAAGAATAGCCCCTTTGATGCCCCCAATACCTCTTGAACCAACAACAACCACATCAAATTTTTCTTTTTCAGCAAATTCGGCAATTTTCGATGCTGGGCTTCCATATAGAATTTTAGATGAAAATTTCACATCTTGTTTTTCACAATTTTTTTTTGCCGAGTCTAACATCTCTTCTGCTTTTTTTGTTAAGAACTTTTTATAATTTATTACTGAGGAGGCAAGAGTTGGAGCTACAGTTACAACGTTAATACCTGTAATTACTCCGTCAGATTGTTTTGCAATGGAAATAGCTTTGTCCAGACCTCTTATAGAATCTTTAGATCCGTCCAAGGGAACAAGAATATTATTAATTTTTTGAACCATGAGTATGTTTTCAATAATTGTAGTTTAAGTTTGCAATATAAGATTATCGAAATTGATTTTTAGCTACGATTTCTATAATATGTCCCAACCAAAATCAATTAATCTCAATTTATTATATATCAAATAAGAAAATTAAGAAACGATTGTCACAAAAAGCTAGCCAAATTGGATACTCTATTTTGCTTTTCTTTATTGCAGGTCTTTGTGAAATCGGTGGGGGATATCTGGTATGGTTGTGGTTACGTGAAGACTTTAGTTGGGTTTTAGGTGCCGTTGGTGGATTTGTATTATTCTTGTATGGAATAGTTCCGACATTTCAGAAAACTCATTTTCATAGAGTCTATGCAGCTTATGGAGGTGTTTTTATTGTAATGGCTGTATTTTGGGGGTGGCTAATTGATGGAGTAAAGCCAGACAACTATGACATTATTGGGACTATAATTGCAGTAATTGGTGTTTTGATAATTTTCTATTATCCAAGAAAAGGTGAGAAATTTTGGAAGTAGTTCTTTCGACTCTAGGTCTGTTCTTTTTTGCAGCACTGTTAGAAATCGGTGGGGGTTATCTTGTATGGAAATGGCTTCGTATTCATAAAGGAAAGTTATTTGGGTTGGTTGGAGCGTTGATTTTATTTTCATACGGAATTATAATGACCTTACAGCCTGAAGATTTTGGCAAGGTCTATGCAGCTTATGGAGGAATTTTTGTTGTGTTTTCAATAATTTGGGGGTATTATGTGGATAAAAAAAAGCCTGACAGATTTGAAATAATTGGTTCAGTTGTAGTTTTGTTTGGTGTTACCGTCATGTTTTATTTTCCAAGATAATCTTGAAAAAATGATTTTCAGGTTAATTCATGCTACAAATTATTGGGATTTTAGCATTCAAACCCTTTACAAGATCTTTCTTTTTTCATCCATCTTGATATGAATCTAATTGAATTAACAATGGATAATTTAGAATTTCAATGATATTCAAAGAAATTTAAATTTGAAAATAGAACCTAGGTGATAGCGGGTCTAGAGGGATTCGGACCCTCGACAACCGGATTAAAAGTCCGGTGCGCTACCTGGCAGCGCCATAGACCCACAAAGAAATTTGCTTTGCGTGTATAATTTAGTCTTTTACAAATTTTTTTGTTGTGCCAGAAACTTTTAATCTAGGATTTTGTTGAAAAGAAATCGTGCCCTTGTAGTATAGCCCGGTCTAGAATTCGGCCCTGTCACGGCTGAGACGCGTGTTCAAA
>DATKZR010000087.1:0-6626 GCA_035527875.1 Nitrosopumilaceae archaeon
TATCTGGAACATGCAGTACGATTGGCTCGTCAGATAAATCTAAAAATGCTGTAGAGTAAAGAGTGTCCACACTTGCAGTAGCTACCGCAGTAAAATTAGGATCTGGGAATACGTCCAGATGTGCAAACTGGTTTACAGGAGATGTAAAGGCTCCAGCATTAGGAACATTAGTCATTATTTTTGAGGTCATGTCCATCATAACTAACGGGAAACCGTAGATGTATGCGTCTACTGCAATGCTTTGTGCTTCTTGAGCACTCAATGTTGTGGTTTTCTCATATGATTTTGTAATATCAACATCAATCATGATATTTTCTAGAAACCCAAATTTACCAACAATTACTTGTTTTTTATCTATAGTGTCGATTTTGATTTGAAATTTGTCTCCAACTTTGACTGCTGCACTGTTATCAGAACTAGTTACAGTGGCATCAACACAGATTTGATAGTTTGGCTCACAATCAGAACTTGGGAAAATATCAGATATTATTTTTGATCGTCCAATATCCCATTGCGCAATAACTGTAGATTGATCACCGCTAATACCAGTCCAAATTCTTCCATTTGTAAAATTCTCACCTGTGACAATGCCTTTTCCAAAATATTTCAAATCAGATTCAGGTTGGGCTAGAACGTTATTTGGAATTGTAATAGACAATACGATTAGTAAAATTAGAAAAATAACAATTTTCAACAAAATTCAGTATGAATTTTCTATATTTATAGGATATGCCAAATTTCAAAATTAGATTATATTTTTTTGGGTAATCTATACATGATAATATGTGAATTTTAAACATTATTTATTTTACTTCCGAAAAATTTTGTCCTTTTATACTTTGATTGCAAGTGACACCAGATACAAAGTTTTGAGGTAGAGGCGTTGTACTAGTCACCAAATACCAATATCATTAAAAATTTTTGATTTCTAATTTTTTAATAAAATCAATATGAGTGTTATAACGACTTTTTTTATATTTTAAATTTTTGATGATTAAAGATTATTGAATTAAGTTTTCTATGGAGGTAAACATTTTTTATTAATAGTTTCTCGCGTAAACTAACACATACGTTTTGTTACAATGAGATATATCCCATAGTAAATGGATAACCTTTGCTCCCATCGATCATTTACATTTGAAATTATTTTCAAAGAAGGTTTTTATTGTATTTTATTATTTGTGTTTTTTCAATCCTTCTTCCAAAATAATATTCAAAACATGTGAAAAACTCACGGATTTTGAAGATGTTTTTATCATTTTGGCCTGAAGGTTCCTCAATTTTTCAGCATTTGCGTCATCTAATACTATGGTAACTCGTGCTCCCATGTTTCCATTATCTCTATTTCATATAAAAGAAGTATGAAGATTATCAAATTTGCAGTTATAATGGAATTTATAATAGAAAATCACCAAAAATAGTAATTGGCAAAACAAAGATACTGGAAAATAACCCCAGATGAAATTGAAAAATTTTCCTATAATGAAAATAAATTACTAAATTGGGAAATCAAATGCACCAAAGAGCCGGAGGATGAGGCTAGATTCATCGGGGTGTTTCTTTACAGAAAAGGTACACCATATGATTATGAATCCGTAAAGGGGATAACTTATTTTTACAATAACATTCCTCTCTCAGAATTACCTTCAATTACTAAATTTCTTCAAGACAAATTTGGTGGAAAAGAGATGGAAAAGGGCGAAAGGATTTTCTTGAAGGGGTCAAAAGAAATCTATTCAGGCAAGGAAATTTCAGCCCTAGCACGAGAAATTGAAACAAAGTTCCAAACCAAATCCGTAATTACATTAGAATTTCAAGATCTTAGCGAAAAAGAAATGAAAGAGGGGGGTTTTCCTGAATCGAAATTACTTCCCATACCAGGTAAATAGATAAGTTAGTTTAAGATAGTTAGATCTTAAATGTCCGAGTTGAATGAAATTCGTTATCATCTCGAAGAGCTCAGAAAACGTGTTTTGCGAATTGTTATAATTATTGGGATAATCACTGTTTTCATTCTTACATTTCATGCAACACCGTTTGAATTTGCTGGAGCTACATTATACTATCCAACTCCAGAGCCACTTGATAATATTGCCGCTCAGATTACCAATCACATGAGGGACAATCTTGTACCCAAAGACGTACAATTGATTCAGACAGCTCCAGGTCAAGCATTCTTTGCTCAAGTATACATTTCAGCTTTAGTAGGAATTGTGGTTGGCATGCCAATAATTATCAAAGAGTTAGTAGGGTTCATCAAACCAGCTCTTAAAGAAAATGAAATTAATGTTAGCAAAAGTATTACCATCCCTGCCTTAGGATTGTTTATAGTAGGATGTGTGTTTTCATATAATTTTGTTATTCCATTCATTCTTGAATTTTTATATCGATATGGGGAATCGGCAGGTCTAGTTACCTTTCTAAATGTAATTGATTTTGTTTCATTTGTGTTACAATTTCTTTTGGCTTTTGGATTATCTTTTCAACTTCCCCTTGCAATGTATGCAATTTCTGGATCAGGTATGATTGATGCTAATTTTTGGAGAAAGAACATACGATATGCAATTGTAATAATTGTTATTTTTGGTGCGGTAATTACACCTGACGGCAGTGGAGTAACAATGTGGTTTATTGCAGGACCAATGATTGCATTGTATGTTGCAGGAATGGTTATCATTGAGCGTAAAGAACGAAAAAAGTTGAACACTTAAATCTAAAATATGTGAACTGGAAACAAGAATGGTTCTTTCAAATATCAGCAATTTCATTGCGGGTCAAGAATGGATATTTGTAATCATTGTTGTAGCAGTCTTGATTTTTGGGGCAAAGAAAATTCCTGAACTTGCAAAGACCTTCGGTAAAGCTAAAGGGGAGTTTGAAAAAGGAAAAATTGAGGGTGAAAAAGAGCTTAAAGACTTCAAAGATAATTCCAACGATGTAAATAGTAAAGAAACGAAATAAGGTTAGTTTTCTGCCACTAAGATTAATTCATTCATTATTTTTGAGAATTCTTCTTCAAACTTGCCTTTTCCAAAAATTCCGGTAAGGCGAAGGGATCCTTTGAAATCAACAGTAACAACAATCCTTGTTCCATTTGATGTTTGCTCGTATTCTTCAATAATGTGAGTTCCCTTTGCATCGCCACCGACAATAAAAGTTTCATGAACTACAGGTTCAACAATTACATGTTTAGCCATAACTACTAATTGCTTTCCCGCTAGGTTGAGATGCTCCTCAACCAACGTAGCATGTGGTCTAACTGAAATAACCCTTACTGATGGGAAAAATTGCGGCAGGCTAATTTGAAAAGATTTAAAATTGGTGGCAACTTCAAAAATTTTTTTTCTTGTTGCGTTTGTAAATTTCTCAAACTTTACTTTTGTCAATTATGTTTTAAAAAGTTCCCCATCGAGGGTATAAATCGTGCTGCAAATCAAATTGGTCTAAACATTTTCCCACTCCGTGATTTACAATGTCTTCAATGGTTTTGGGTTTTGTATAAAATTCCGTCACAGGTGGTAAAATTATAACTCCTATTCGAGACAATTTTAGCATGTTTTCAAGGTGTATCGCTGAAAGAGGAGTTTCTCTAACCATCAATATTAATTTTCTAGATTCTTTAATGGTCACTCCTGCAGCTCTTGCAACTAGTGTATCATCATAACCATTTGCAATGGCAGATAAGGTCTTCATACTACACGGTGCAACTATCATCCCATCAACTTTATGGGTTCCACTTGAAACACTTGATGCCATATTTTTCTCATCAGAAGTGTGTGTGGCCAAAGATTTTACTTGATCAGATGTATATTCCGTTTCCATAGAGATGCATTTTTCTGCCCATTGTGACATTATCAAATGAGTCTCAACATCTAATTTTTTTAAAACTTCAAGCATTCTAATCCCATACAACACCCCTGTACTTCCAGTAATTCCAATGATTAATTTCATGTATATGCTATTGATTTAAGGTATTTTATCTAATACATTCAAAACAAAATTTAGCACTAGTAAATCATTAAATTGCAGCCTCATCATTTTGTGCATTATCTAATTCCTTTACAGCTTTTCTTCGTTTAATCCATAGAGATATTCCCCCTGCTGCCATTGCAGTTAGTAAAATAATTCCTGCCATTTGCAACTCCAAGGAATATAACACAAAGTTATTGGAAATTAGATGGAAAAAAATCTTGTGATTCTTAATCGATCCTATTTGTTGAAAATTAGCTATATTACCTCCTGTTTTGTAGGCAAATCGTGATTAATTCATCTGAGATCAAAAAAATTGTAAATGACTATTCGGATTTGCGAATAGGAGTGCTTGGAAGTCATTCTGCCCTTGAAGTAATGGATGGAGCTAAAGACGAAAATTTTCAGACAGTAGTTTATTGCCAGAAGGGAAGAGAAGGCCCTTATCAAAGATTTGGAAGAATTGCAGATGAAATTGTTGTTTTAAATAAATTCAAAGAAATGGCATCAGCTAAAAATCAAAAAATTCTCCGAGACACAAATACCATAGTGGTTCCCCATCGATCATTAACAGTGTATTTAGGATATAAAATTCTTGAAAATTCCTTCAAGGTTCCAATCTTTGGAAATAGAAAACTATTCAAAGCAGAAGAAAGGACTGCAAAGCGAAATCAATATTTTCTGTTAGAGAAGGCAAAAATAAAATTTCCAAAATTGTTTAAAAATCCAAAAAATATCAATAGTCCTTGTATAGTTAAAGTTCAGGAAAAAAATAGACCGCTTGAACGAGCGTTTTTTACAGTTTCATCTTACAAAGATTTTTTACAAAAATCAGAGGCTAAAATAAAACAAGGATTAATTTCAAGAAAGGATTTAGAAAAATCGAGTATTGAAGAATTAGTAATTGGAACATACATGAATTTTAATTATTTTCATACACCAATCTCCAACCAAGTGGATTTTATTGGAATAGAAAGAAGATTGCAGACCAATATTCATGATTATAATGCACTTCCAGCAAAGCAACAGATGGACATCAATATTGACCTTCAAAATATTGAAGTTGGTCATACTCCTGCGAGCATTAGAGAATCGCTTCTTGAAAAAGTCATCAAAATGGGAGATAAATTTGTCGCTGCAGTAAAAAGAGAATATGCTCCGGGAATTATAGGCCCATTTTCACTGCAAAGTGTAATTACAAAAGATTTAGAATTAGTGGTTTATGATGTATCACTTCGAGTTCCAGGGAACCCAATTGTTGCAACAACTAGCCCATATACTAAATACCAATATGGGCAAACATTTGGAGTTGGACGAAGAATTGCCATGGAAATTAGACATGCTCAGGAAGAAGGACGATTAGACGAGATAGTTACCTAAGAATAATTTTTTTATATTGATTCAGATTCCGAGTTGTAAAAATAAAAAAGGCGTAACCTCTTTTTTACAGAACTCTGAGAGATTTCCTCTCGTGGTCAGGGCTTTGAAAGCCTGATTGCCTTTTTTGTTCTGTGAGGGCACGCAGTTTAATCGCCAGAATTTACAACTAACGACATCATTTCCTATTAGGAATTAAAGTATTTAAGATATTGTGTGATATTTTTCAATAAACAAGGGTATAATATGTAAATTTTTTGTGGCATAGATCAAAAGATAAGAAAATGAAATTTAAAAAATTTATGTTGCCCAAAAAGTAGAGTTTATTGTTAATTGGCCAGATTAGGAAATATATTGAATACCTAACGTTTTGTTTCAGATAATTCAACGGTTTGATGTTTGAAACAAAATTGCTGGGTGCCAATTAACATTAAATTAAAATCCCCCATTACTCGATTAGAAAATTATCAAAAATGACAAGAAACATCTTCATCCGTGAAATCATTACAATTCTAAAAGAACCCAAACTGTGTCCTACATGTAATAAAGAAGACAAATTAGAAACAGAAGTAATAATTGAGGGTAGATCTGGTGGGAAGACTATTCTTTGTTCCCGCTGTGAGGCATTAATTGTAGTAACAAATTACAATTTAAAAGAAGTTGATTTATCAGCTTCTAAAGATATTATGATTATGTTAAAAGAACCTCATTTAATAAGAAAGGTAACTTATTGATTAACCAATACATCTCAGAAAATAATTATTTCCATGCTGATGATTAAGTAAAATAATTCAAATCATAGCTTATGCTTGTCTAAATCTCCATTTTCCTAGAAAATTCTTGATGATTTGAAGTGTTAACAAGTTCATCGACAAAGAGTAAAAAGACAGTCCCCCCCAGATAGGCACGAAAAATACACAAACTAGGTAATGTTGTACGTTATGATTTGTTGGAAAATAACTTTTAAAATTTTCAATAAAATATCTCTTGTGTAATTAGTTACCTTTCCAATGTATAATATTTTTAAATGATTAGTTGAAATTTTCCAAATATATCATCTCTAAATTTTGGTTCACAATTAGAACGTGGTTATTTTTTAGCCAAAAATTTTACTGTATCAGAGGAATTTCTCCAGGAAACGATACTAAAATGATAAACTTCGTCCTAAAAATTTTGTTACACTTTTCATTTGTTAGTCTCCGAAAAATAAAATCAAATTACCAGATTGGTTTATTTGATATTAATTTTATATTGAAATATTGAAATTAACATTTTTTTTA
>DATKZR010000088.1:0-2376 GCA_035527875.1 Nitrosopumilaceae archaeon
ATTTTCATCAATTATTAAGAGGATTTAGGTTTTAAGACCAAATAAGCCCAGGTTATAATGAAATAAGTTTTATGTAGACTGACTCAAATTAGGAACATGAAATTATTGCTAGTGACAATACTAGCTTTTGCAATTACAATGCCTGGAATTAATGAAATTTCTGCAGAAAAAAATACCTTTTTTGATTCTATAAAATTTATTCAATATTTAGATGAGAATACAGCACTTGAGGAGGTAAGAAACGGAAATCTGGACTTGTACTTTTATAGAATTTCATCGGATAGGCTAGAAAACTCTAAAGCACGAGAGGGATTGGATGTTTTTGACTCCTCTGGTGGATCTTTTAGTATTCTTGTAAACCCAGCAGAAGCAGAAAAATTTAATCCCTTTTCCATCAAGGAGAATAGATTTGCATTAAATTATCTCATAGATAGGAAATTAATCGTAAATGAGCTAATGGGAGGATATGGGGCTCCAATGGTATCCAACTATGGGCCATTTGACCCAGCATATCTTGCAATAATTGAGCAAGTAGAAGCATTCAATTTTAGATACAATCCAGCTCTAGCTGAAGAGACAATTACAAAAAATCTCAAAGAAAGAGGGGCAACTAAAATCAATGACAAATGGCAAATAGATGGGGAACCAATTGAAATAATATTTTTCATTAGAAGTGATGATCCAGTTAGAAAATCAATTGGAGAGATATTATCTTCTGAATTAGAAAGGATTGGCTTTACGGTAAAAAGGAATTATGGGGATTTGAATAAAGCCTTTGTAATTGTATATGGTTCAAATCCTGCAGACTTGACATGGAATTTGTACACGGAGGGCTGGAATAAATCTGCATTTGTAAAATATGATTCTGTTGGATTGGGTCAAATGTATTCTCCATGGTTTTCAAACATGCCAGGATTTAATGTCCCAGAGTATTGGAATTATCAAAATGACTACATTGATTCTTTATCACAAAATATCTATACAGGGAATTTTAGTTCTTCAAAAGAAAGAGAACAGTTAATCCAACAAGCAACTGTTGAAGGAGTTAATGAATCAGTTCGAATATTTTTGGCAAGCAAGGTTGATCAATATGTAGTAAATCAAGGAGTACACGGAGTCGTAAATGATTTTGGTGCCGGTGTACCAAGCAGGTTTACACCAATTAATGCCCAAAGCGATAAAGATGAATTAGTTATTGGAGTAAAACAAATCTATCAAGGGGCTTGGAATCCCGTAATGGGATTTAGTGATAGCTATAGCAGGCAAATTTGGGGAATTTTATCAGATCCTGTAACCTTTCCTCATCCCTTTACTGGAGAAATTTTCCCTGTCCGTGGGAATTGGAAGGTAGAAACTGCGGGTCCTGATGGAATGCTGGATCTTCCAGATGATGCAATAATGTGGGATCCCATTAGTCAAGAATGGAAAGAGGTACCTCAAGATGCTCAAGCCATTAGTAAAGTTACCTTTGATCTAAAATTCAGCAATTGGCACAATGGTCAAAAGATGGATATGAATGATGTTCTGCATTCGCTGTACTTTACTGTTGAATGGGGAACTCAGACTGATGAAAACGACAAAACAGTTGATGATGAATTTACTCCCCGTGCTGCACAATCAGTTCAGACCATAATTGGCGTAAAACCTATCGATGATGATACAATCGAAGTTTATGTAGATTATTGGCATTTTGATGAAGGTGAAATTGCTGACTGGGCATCCTTGTGGAATACTATGCCATGGGAGATTTATTCTGCAATCGAGCAAGCTGTGATTGATGGAAAAGTTTCCATATCAAGGTCAGGGGCTACTAGTAAAAACATCAATTGGGTTTCTTTGATAATTCCAAATGATGCTCTTGTTATCCAAAGTTATTTAGACGAATTTAAACAAAATGGTTATGTTCCTCCACCATTAAAAGAATTAGAATCAAATTTTAAATATTTTGATAATAGATATTCTGCATCTTCTGAATGGATTACAAAATATAATCATGCCATAATTAGTAATGGCCCATTTTATCTTGATGCATATTCTCCAGAATCAAGAACAATAAGCGTCAAGGCCTTTGAAGATGAATCATATCCCTTCAAAGCAGGACATTGGTCTGCCTTTGAGAATACAGAATTTCCCCAAATAACAAATATCCAAATTCCAAATCTAATTCAAAAAGAAAAAGAGTTAAACATTGATGTTGAAACATCCCAAACCGATTCAATTCTTTATTTTCTGAACAACAATAATGGAGATCTTGTTTCATCTGAAATAATCAAAGTTGAAGAAAGTTTAACAAAAATTATAATTTCAGGAAACCAAACAAAAGAATTAGGGATAGGTGCAAATGATCTAAAAATATTTGCATTATCAAATTCCGTT
>DATKZR010000089.1:0-2040 GCA_035527875.1 Nitrosopumilaceae archaeon
TCTTTTACCTTACCAAGTTTGTGTTGTAGATTCTGAAGACGACTCCATCTGTCAGAAGTATAATAAATGAGCATCTTTAATTCATCATCAGATAATAAGGAGAGGGAATCATCCCTACTTTTTTGTGCAATCAAATTTCCTTTAGAATTCAAAACTCCTACAAATCTTATTTTTTTATTGGATTTTAGAAAATCACTGCAGAGTTTTTTTAGATTCATTTCATATTAGTTGAAAATTTCCCTATTAATAATTAATTCATCTTATATCTAAACAGGGATTTTCCCACAAAATAATTTCAAATAAAAATAACCAACAATTTACCCCAAACCATACCTAATGGGGTAACAAAGTGCTAACGAGTTAGCTCAATTGCTAACTATAGTATATCTAGAATTTTAGCTTATAGATTGTGATGGGGAGCACAGAAACGGTACCTTTCTTTGAAGGCCAAACACAATGGCTTACAGAAAAAGATACAAAACTATTTTCTGAAAAAATAAAATCTACTCTATCTTGTAAAAGTTATGGTTTTGACTGTAATTTTATTACAAAAGGAGAGACGGTTGAAAAAATAATTGATGAATTTAGAGAACACACCTTGAAGGAACATTTCATTGACTATCCTGAAGGAATTGTGATGAAATTAATTACAAAGAAAAAATAATTTCTAATTCAAGGTGTTGATTTTTTTCCAGTAAATCTATTACTTTATTACAATCTAAAAAAAGCATTATTAATGGAAAATTCTAAAATCCTACTTTTTGGTCTAAGCCTGTTATTATTTCCAATTTTAATATCTACGCCTGAATCATATGCCCAAAGTGAGGTATATGAAAACCAAGAGTATGGTTTTACGATGAAATATCCTTCTGACTGGATTTTAAATGATGCAATTCCGCAGAAAAATAAATGGATTGAAATTGTTTCATTCCTTCCTGATACAAAAGATTGGTCTCAGGGAATTTATGTAAACAAATGGGATGGTGATTTAAAGGACAAGGATTTTGACTCTAAGGAATTTTTAGAAAATCATAACAAGGGAGCTCAAGATTGGTGCTCTTCGTTATCTATTTTAGAAAATGGATTTGCCTGTAAGGATTATTCTCTGATTGAACAAAAAACAGTCTCAATTTCTGGTAGACAGTCATTTTTACTAGAAGAGAATTGGACTCGGATAGAAAATGATACTAGCTCAGAAGTGCTGGTGTACAATTTACAAATTCCAGATGGCGATGACAGATGGACTATAATTGCTGAAAGCAGAAAAGAGATTATAGACGAAACTAGTAATATTTTAAAAAATTCTTTGGATTCATTCACTTTAACGGAGCTTCAAAATAGTTCAGGCATTGAAAAAATTCTCCCTCCAAAACAGCAGTTAAAAAACAATATTGAACCCCAGGATGTATCATGTAAAATTGACTTTGTTCTAATTTTCAAGGCCACTGATAATTCTCCTGCATGTGTAAAGCCATCTACTGCTCAAAATTTGTTGGTAAGAGGATGGACTATTTTGGGCAATCCTTAAAAAAATAACTTTAATTCTCATCCATTTCAAAAAATAATCTCAAAATCTATGCAGAGGATGGCTGCAGCGATATTGATTTTGATTTTGACCAGAGTAAATTAAACAATAATTTTTTAGAATAAATCATTGCTTGTGAATTTGTCCAAAAAGCAGTGGTATCTTTACCTGATCTAGAATTTTTCATAAAGATGATAACCTCTTCGCTATCTTTTATCACATAACAGCATTGACAATTTGCTGCTTTTGGAATCTTTTTGACCTTTGTTCTATCTATTTCTTCAAAAACATAAAGAATTCGTTCAGGGGAATTTGTTAGCACTTTTAAATCAATGTCAGATTTGTTAAGCGGTTCTAGAAAGTTTGCATGATAAAATTTTAAAAATTCCTTTTCGTTGCCAATTATTAGAAATTCTCTTTTAGTGTTGATTATCATGTCGTTTATTTTACCAAAAATTTGATTTTCACCTTGTAAAATTTGGAATTGGTCATCTTTTTGTACGTCTAGTTCGTTG
>DATKZR010000090.1:0-7190 GCA_035527875.1 Nitrosopumilaceae archaeon
GGGGTATGACAAGTAATTCTTGGTGGGAAGGACTACCAATAGAAATTGAAATGGATTTAGAAGTTTTGTCAGATGCAAGGTATATCAAATAAATTATTATTTTCGTGAATTTAATTTTTTGAAAAAGCGGGTCTAGAGGGATTCGGACCCTCGACAACCGGATTAAGAGTCCGGTGCGCTACCTGGCTGCGCCATAGACCCACAAAAATAGCTGAGCCTAGTGTTGTTATTAATCTTAAGATTGTAAAAGAAAATAAAATTTAGTTTTGCGTAGCTTCGATTTCGTTGTACTTTTCAAGAATTGCAGTTAGTACAGTTGAAACTGGTACATCATTCATCTTTTTCTTCTCTGCAAGTAGTTTTTGGTATGCATCCAATGTGATGTATACTGGTATCGAACCATTTCCTTCAAGTAAACCTCTAACATTGTAGAGTGCAGTTTCCATTCCTTTCTCAGCAGACTTCGAAAACTTTGCCTTGTCTAAAATAGCTCCAAGTGGACCAAATGGCATTTCATAATCTACTGTCATTGTTACTTTGGTAAGATTATCTCCTAGAGATTTGAATTCATTAGTAATTTGCCATCTTTTGAATGGACCTTCAAATTGTTTAGCTGAAATTTTTTCATTTTTTATAAATTCTGTTGTTTCACAATCCCATTCCAAGCGCTTGCCGCTAAAATCACCAATTACTCTAAAAGTTGTTCCCACACCCATACCTTCTTTGATATCCATAGGAACTATAGTCATCCCTACAGCATCATTTTTTATTTGATCAGAAACATGTTCAGGTCTTGCAAAATAGGTAAAAACATTATCTACTGGCGTTTTAATATCAATCGATTTACTTACGACAGTCAACGAATGAATGTCTTGCCGATAAGAATTTAAAGGTTTTGTAGATTTTCCCTTCCAAATTGATTAACACTATATTCGTGGTCTAGTATCACTTTTTGAATGATAAGATTCCGATCTATTGCATTGATGATATTTTTAGCTTTAGCAACAGTACCAGTTTTTTCTGAGGCTTATGGGCATTCAATGTTTAATTCTGCCGAATCAACGTTTGGTGGGTATAGAGTTCAAGTTGCTACCTCACCTGAATTTCCACAAATAGGAGAAACTTCACAAATTCTTTTTAGAGTAACTGATATTGATTTTGAGGAAGTGGACAGTTTTACATTAGGAGCTAGAATTTTTTATAATGGCCAACAAATTAACGCGATACCTCCAAAATCATACCAAGGGGGACACGTAGAAATGGATTTTGTTTGGGAGAATTCAGGAAATCATATCGTTAGGGTTGATTTGTATGATATGGATGGAGCTACAGAAGTTCTAACTTATGTTTTTAACATGGGAACACAAAATCCATTTGGATATATTTTCTTTATAGCCATAACAGTAGGTGCATTATCATTATTAGTAGTAGTAACTTACATCTATTTTCCAGAGAAACTAAAATTCAAACCTAGATCTTAGTTTTAATAGTATATTTTGTAATTCTAAATGCAAACAAAGTAGTAAGTAGAACCATTGCAAATAAAAGAATTCCAACTCCTAAATGAATTGCAACCAAAACTGCATGAAGTTTAAGATCGATTACCAGAGCACCTAATGTAATTTGAGTAATTACAAGCGTTGCTGCAAAAGTGCTGGTAAATTTTATTTTTCTATCCGCATTTTTATTAAGCCAGCTACCCACTGATGTAGCAATTACTAGTGTTCCTGTAGTTGCTGCAACAAGTCTGTGAGTCCATTCTATAAAATATTCTTCATTTGGCAACACTCCATTAGGACAAAGAGGCCATTCTGGACATGTTAATCCAAGTCCTGCAGCTGAAACGTACCCGCCAACAAACATTAGAGAATATAGTACTATTAGTGACGATAAAGCGAGATATTGAAGTGCCAATACTATTCTACGATAAATGATCCCTGCATGCCAAGTGAGGCATGTCCTGGAACAGTACAGATGTAATAGTATGTTCCTGGTGCACCTGCAGTAAATGTTGAACTTCCAGATTCACCAGCCTTTAGTGGTGCAGAAGATGATGCGATTTCAGAGCCCCAAAGCGGTTTATTGAAATCATCTGGAGAGGCTGCTACACCAAATGCATGGAAGCCTTTTCCTGCGTTTGTGGCAGTAAAGGTTATTTCATCGCCAGAATTTACAACAAAGTCTGGATTATGGCCCTCTTCTCCTGTCAATGCGTTAAATGCTAAATCACTAAAGCCATCTTCAGATTCCACAAAGTTAACACTAAGATCATGACTAACTCCAGTTGGAGCTGCAGCTTCTGCTGGACCTGTTGATTCGCCTACAATAATTTCTCCCACCATTCCCAAATCTCGGTGTCCTGGAACAGTACAAATGTAATAGTATGTTCCTTCTTTGGCTGGAATAAATTCAGATGAACCAGTTTGTCCTGCTTTCAAAGGACTTGCAGCGCTAGCTACATCGCTACCTGAAATAATTCCACCAAATCCTTCTTCATCAGATGTAACTCCAAGTGCATGGAACCCTTTACCGCCATTTTCCACATTAAATATAATTTTGTCTCCAACGTTTGCATTAATTGTAGGATTGTGTCCAGGTTCTCCTGTTAACGCATTAAACGCAAGATCGCTAAAACCATCAGCAGATTCGACGAATTTCAAATCTTGGGTAATGGTTTTTCCTGTGGCAACTCCTTGTTCTGCAGCATCTTTTGCACCACTCATCATTTCAACAACTGGTGCTGGACAACAAATCCAATAATCCCACATGCTAAAGAAAATAACTCCTCCAACAATACAAATGCCTAACATAATTATCATCATTTTTCCTACTCTTGCAGAGGAGGTTAGATATACAGTTTCAGTTTCGCTCATTTCTCAATATCTCCTAATGATGTGGGTTCTTGGATTCAAATGGATAGTAATATTTGCCTCCAAGTCCGAATGGGTCGTGAATGTCTGCTGGCTTTCCTTTAGCAGCGCTGTGAATGAGGTTTATCAAGAAAATTAACATGCTTACTCCTATAATCATGGCGCCGACTGATGCAATTTGGTTCATGATTATCCATTCAGGAATTTCTGGATAATCAAAGACTCTACGTGGCATACCATAAAGACCCAAAACATGTTGGGTAAAGAATACCAAAATCGTTCCTATAAAGGATAAAATGAAATGAACTTTGCCAGCAGTTTCATTATACATTCTTCCAGTTACATATGGGAACATGTAGTAGATGAATCCAATTGTTCCAAAGGCAATTGTACCCATCACAAATAGATGAAAGTGACCAACTACCCAATAGGTATCGTGGGTTGTAAAGTCTAATGGCATCGCAGCATTTGCAACACCACCTGCTCCTGCTGAGAAGAATAGTGCAATTCCTCCAATTGACCACATCATTGGGGTAAGGAATTTGATTCTACCATTCCACATTGTGGCAACAAAGTTAAAGACATGCATTCCTGATGCTGGAACTGCAGCCAAAGTTCCAAGCATGAATACTGTTTTTTCTGTAAAGGACATTCCTGTGGCATACATGTGGTGAGCCCAGGATGAGAAACTTACTACAGATAACAAAACAAATGCAAAGATACCTGAAGACTTGCTATAGATTGGTTTTCTTGAGAATCTTGGTATAATCTCATACATCATTCCAATTGCTGGAATTACCAAGACGTAGACTTCAGGATGGAATGTAAACCAAAATAGATGTGCATAGGCAATAGGATCCCCACCCATAGCAGGATTAAAGAATCCAGATACCCCGAGTCTGTCGGTAAGTAACATCAATAGAGCAGCTGCAAAGGTAGGAATTGCAACAATTACAATCAAAGATGAAGATAAAAATGCCCATGCTAACAGCGGTACTTGACCAATTGACATATCAGGGTGTTTACACTTTAGAATTGTTACGACAAAGTTGATGGCACCAAGAACAGAGGAAATTCCCAAAATCTTTAGTCCAAAAATCCACATATCAGCAGCCGGACCAGGTGAACTTATGATAGAGTATGGTGGTGTGGCATACCATGTAAAGTCTGCAAAACCCAACCAGACTAGTACGGCAGCTGGAGGGATCATCCAAAATGCTATTGCATTAAGTTTTGGATAAGCCATATCTTTGTATCGTACCATAATTGGAACAAAATAGTTACCAACTGCTGATGCACTTGGAAGTAAGAACAAAAAGATCAATGTTGTACCATGGACTGTAAAGATTCTGTTAAATGTCATAGAATCTGCTATTACTTGCGCCCCGGGGAAGAATAGTTCTGCTCTAATAAGGAGAGCTAGTGTACCACCCATAAACAAAAATGCTATTGACAAGATGAGATAAAGCAATCCTACATCTGTGTGATGGGTTGAAAACATTATTTGCCATATTGGACGTGGTTTTTGCAGTTCTAGTACCATTAGTTATCTACCTCAAAAATAATCGTTTGAATTTTGGATAAAAGCGTTAGCATCATGTTGATGGTTCCTCTACAATTAATTTTCCACGCATATTATAATGAATTAACCCACAATATTCTCTACATTGAATATCGTGCTCACCTACTTTATCGGGGGCAAACCAAACAACATTAACTCTTCCTGGAACTGCATCCATTAGGACAACATAATCATGAATGTTAAAGGAGTGATTAACATCCTTAGACACTACTTCAAATTTGTAGGCTTTTCCTACTTCTACATGTAAAGTTCCTACCTCTTTTGTACCATCTTCATGTTCAAACGACCAGAACCATTGTTGTCCAGTCACAATAATGGTTTCAGCATCTGCTGGTACATGTTCAACTAGTCGTTCAACATTCCAGGCTTCAGCTCCAACCCAAACCATCAAAGCAATAATTACGCCAATGTAAATCCATTCAGGCCAGTTAGAGTGATGTCCCATCTATGCAGGACCTACCTCTACACCTGATTTTTCATATTCAGTTGGAGTTGCCAATGGATGAGATTCTCTAAATCTCCAACAAATCCAAATCATTGTACCAGAAACTACAGCACCCACTGTAAATGCTGCAACCATCATTCTAAAGAATAGATTCCAAATCAAAACTCTGCGATCAATGTATTCACCTGGTTCATCACCTGCAGCAAAAACATAATCTATCGTAGGAACAATAACTAAAATTGCCAATACAAAGAATAAACCAAGTAATTCCCTCATTATCGGTGAATGACGTGACCTATATTTTCTATTTAAGGGTTTTCAAGATTATTAGCTATCATTCTTGATGGAAACGACTTGGATGCATTACATTTATTCCAGAAATTGAAAACTTACGGTTGTATTCTCTAAATATGTTAAGAGAAGCGTTTGCAATAATTAATTCAAACAAATTTTCCGGAGAAAGAGAAACAACAGTAGAGAGCATCGCCTTGATTGGATCCATATGTGTCACTAGAACAACATTTTCATCTGGATGATTTTCAATTACATGATCAACCATTCCAAGTACACGCTTTTTAACGTCTGTAAAAGTTTCAACTCCATTATGTGCAATTTCAAGTTCTCCTTTGTAGAATTTCATGAAAACGTTTCCATGACTAGAAAAAATTTCATCATATGGAACCCCTGTAAATTTTCCCATGTCAAGTTCAATTAATCGGTCATCAATTGTTACATCGATCGAATTGTGTTTACCAACAATATCTGCCGTGTTTTTTGCTCGCTCAATTGGACTTGAATAAATTGCAGAGATTTGCATCTCCTCCAGGAATTTAGCGGCTTTTTCTGCTTGATCAATTCCCTGTTCAGTTAGTGGAATGCCAGGCGTACGTCCAGCTAAAATTCTTTGAGTATTGTTTATTGCTTGACCATGTCTTAGAAAAATGATTGAACCCAACTAGATCGAACTTCAAATAGAGATAATAATAACATTGTCAGATGAAAATCATGAAAGTTGGAATTATTGGTGGAACTGGTGGAATGGGAAAAGGTTTTGCACTAAGATGGTCTAAAAACCATGACGTAATAATTGGATCAAGAGATGCTTCAAGAGCAGCAAGTTCTGCTGAAGAATATACAAATCTCGCAAAAGAATCTTTTGGAGAAATTAATGGAACAGTTACTGGAACCGATAATGTTACAGTTGCAAAGGAAAGTGATGTTTTAGTTTTATCCATTCCTTATGAGAATATTGATTCCATTTGCTCGGAAATCTTACCACAAATTAAAGAAAGCTGTGTAGTAATATCGCCAATTGTTCCAATGGTAAAAACAGACGTAGGCTTTGAGTTTATTCCAATTAAGGAAAACAAACCATATTCATATCAACTTGTTGTAAAATATCTCAAAGATAAATCCAAACTAGTCTCTGCGTTTCATGTAATCTCTGAGAAGAAACTAGTAAATCCCACACTCGAACTTGATTACGATATTTTTGTTTGTGGAGATGACAAAGAGTCTGTAGAAGTTGTAAATGGATTGATAAATGAAATAAAGGGATTAAGACCAATTTACTTGGGACCAGGGGAATTATCCTATATGGCTGAAATTTCAACCCCATTGTTACTAAATGCAATGATTCGAAACAAAATAAAAAATCCCGGCATCAAAATTATCTAATAAAACATAAATGAGTTCCTATTATTACCGTCGAGGTAGAAATCCAACTACTGCCTTTGGGATTTTGTTTATTGTAATTGGGGCTATCGCATTAGTTAGGCAATATATTATCTGGACTGAGGATTTTGTTTTACAATTTTTATTTAATTCAGAAATTACCAGTGAAAAAGTTTCAGTTGTAACTATCTGCATTGGTGTTTTTATTGTATTATTAGGACTAAGAAAACATGAATCAAAGGGATGAATTTTTAAAATCTCAAAAGGTATTGAGACTTGCAACAATTAGTAATGATAAAACTCCTCATATTGTACCTGTTTGGTATATCTACAGTTCAAAAAAAATCTATGTTGGAACAAACACACGCACTCAAAAAGCAAAAAATCTAAAGAAAAACAAACGTATTGCATTTTGTGTAGACGTAGGAATTAGTGCTCCCAATATTTTTGGTGTAAATGGTGTAGGAAAGGTAAATCTTATCTTGGAAAAAACCAAAGTAAAAAAAATTGCCACAAAGATACTTTTACGATATTTTAAAAATATGAACGGTAAATCAGCAATTGAGTTATTAGAAGATACGGATTGTATTATTGAAATAATCCCTGAAAAGTTTTCAAC
>DATKZR010000091.1:0-20244 GCA_035527875.1 Nitrosopumilaceae archaeon
AGTTTCTGGTATCAAAGAACTTCAAGAAATAAAACGCCATGCAATTGATTTGGACCTTCCATGGTCTGAGGTCACTGATGCTGGGCACACCCAAATTGCACCTGGTACTACGACCTGCATTTCGATTGGCCCGGCTCCAGAAAATCTAATTGATAAAATAACTGGGGACTTGAAATTACTTTGATTTTTCTTCGATTTTGGGAATGAGATATAACAAGGCATGGTAAATTTTTGCTGTGAAGAAAAAAGGAATTATTGTTGCTATATTTTTTGGTGTGATTATGACTACCTCTCTTGCAGCAGGTGCTTTTGTTAATCAAGTTCAACCTACGTCACCAGATGATGATCTGACTTTAACTGGAACCCCTGAAGATAATTTTCCTGATGCTCAACGCCCCCAATTTTGTGGCTCTGGCGATGCCAAAACAACTACCTATGTTACTGAATATACGATTCCAACAGTTTGTACAAATCCTTTAGCAATTGTTACTGACTATGACGGAAATGTTTGGTTTGCTCAAACAAATACTGGAAAATTGGCTAAATTTAACCCTCTTACTGAATCCTTTACAGAATATGAAAATCCTGCTTGGCCACAAGGTGGCCGCTCTATGATGTGGGGAATTGATGCTGCTCCGGATGGTTCTATTTGGTATACTGATGAAACTTTTGATTCTGTATGGAAATTTTCTCCGCAGGAGGAAAAGTATCAGCGGTTTACTTATCCTTCTGATGGTGACTCTTTACCTCAAAAATTAAAAGTTGTTGGTTCTCAAATAATAATAAACGATTTTACTGGAAATAAAATCACTTTCTTGGATCCCACCCAAACTGAGGGAGATTTCAATTATCTCAGCCTTCCATCCCCTGTGGATGATTCAGTAACTGGTGATTTTGCAATTGATGCAGAAAATAATATTTGGTATACTAATTGGCTATTTCAGCAAAGTGGTGTATTGGTAAAATTTGATCAAGAGGGATACCGTAATTCCGTTGCAACTTCTGGTGAAGAGGTTTTACCATTATTTGATTACCTTGAAATTATACAACTACCTGGTAATTTAATCACGCCAAATGGGGCAGTTGCTACGGAGGATGGCAAAATTTGGCTTGTTGATACGTCTAGTTCACACTTTTTTAGTTTTAATCCTGAAAATGAAGAATTTATTCAATATGTGACCTCTGATCCTCCTTTGTCAACGTATGGAAATTCAACTGGCATAATCAAAACTCCTATCTCTAGACCTTATTGGATTGAAACAAACAATTTAGGACAATTGGTTTTCAATGAACAAACTGCCAACCGATTGGCTGTGATGGATCCAAAGTCTGAGTCTCTAGTTGAATATTTTGTTCCATCGATGAATCCAAATTGGGGCGATTGCGGTGAAATGGATAACTGTGGTCTTGCTCAAATCTTTGATTTTACAGTAGATGGTGATAAAATTTGGTTTACTGAATGGGTAGAAAACAACATTGGGGTAGTTGACACTTCAATTGGACTTCCACTAGATATTGAATTAGATTCAAACATAATTTACCTTAAGGCCGGTCAATCAATGGATTTGAATTTTGTAGTTTCACCTAAAACTTCACAGGATTTTTCTGAGGTGTCTTTGATCTTTTCTGAACCGAACCAATTTTTGAATGTGGCTGTTGACTCTACTGTACCACAAACATTTCAGTTAGATTTTGACGCACCTAGGCCAATTTTAGCTACAATTTCAGCATCAGATGATGCAATTCCTGGAACATACAAAGCATTGATTGGAGCTCAAACAGATGAGGTTTCAGTCAGTAAATTCGTTACGATAATTATAGAATCGTGATCCCAAAAATAGATTCTCAGATAGGAATCTGTGTTTATACTACAAAGTTTGAAGGAGCGGGTGGGAAGATAAGAATTATTCCAGAAGATTTTGAAGTCTCTGAAGTAATTTCTGACAAATCTCTAAAATTAATTTCTGAAAAAAATGGATATGAAGTTTTCAAATTAACAAAGAAAAAAATTGACACCAATCATGCACTTTCAGATATTTTCAGAAAAAAAGGTTTACGACTAAAGGCACTTGGTTTAAAGGATGCTTCTGCCATTACTGAACAATTTGTGTGTTCAAATAACCAAGGAAAATCAATTGACGATTATTCTTCTTTGAAATATTCCCTCAAAAAAATAGGATATGTGAAAAAACCACTCACCAAAAAAGACATGATTGGAAATAAATTCAAAATAAAAATAAGTGATTGTAAAAAAAATATTTCTGAATTTAAGGAGCAAGATAAAATATTAAACTTTTACGGCTATCAAAGATTTGGCTCCAAAAGACCGGTTACTCATCTAATAGGCAAGGCCATTTTACAAAGAGATTTTGAAAAAGCAGTGGAAATGATTTTATCTTTTAGGTCACCTTTTGATTCAAAAGAGCATAATGAAATTCGAGAAAAATTACTTGACAAAGCAAACTTTGAAAAGTATTTGGATCAAATTCCTTCCCACATGGATATTGAAAGATTAGTTTTACAGGAAATGATTGCAAGTAATGATCCACAAAAATCCATTAGACAAGTTCCTTTATCTCTTAGAAGATTTTACATTCAAGCTTATCAATCATTTTTGTTTAATCATACTCTAAGTTCCACATTTTCAGACGGGGAGAATCTGTGGGAACCTCAAGAAGGAGATGTTTGTTTTGATCCCAAGGGAATTATTGGGAAATTTCTTAGAGGGGCAGGTCAGCGTCTTGCTATACCATTTGTTGGTTATTCTTATTACAAAAAAACTCGTTTTGATTATCAGATTTCAAAAATTTTAGAGTTTGAGGAAATTTCTCCAAAGGATTTCTTCATAAAAGAAATGCAAGAGGTTAGCAACGAAGGAGGTTTCAGGCAAGCTGCTATTTCTTGCACCAACTATTCAGCTGAAAACAATATAGTAGAATTTACTCTTTCAAGAGGATCCTTTGCGACAATCCTTTTGCGAGAGATAATGAAACCAGAAGATCCTCTAAATGCAGGATTTTAGGAAGGATTCAAAGTACCATTATCCTTCAAGTTACGGATTTACTTTTTTTGATGATTTTTATTGAAATACCTACTCCTGAAATAATTATTCCTGAAATTGCAATTTGAATTCCATAAGAGACCCATTCAGAATTTGCATACATAAAAGACGATTCTGGGCCTACAACAGATTTACCTTGAAGATGAAAAATTATGCCTAAAATGAAAAGTATTGAGCCTAAAATCATTATAGGTTTCCAGAGTTTCATTTTTTTTCTTAGTATTTACTACTAAAAAGAGTAAACAGAATTGATAAATTGACCAAATGATTTTTTGGTTTCCTCTTTAATGGTTTTCTCAGGACTTCAAAAAATGTTCAACTCGACATATGACATGTCAGAATCATCCGGTTACAAGTATTTGAATTTAATATTATTTTCCTCATCTGCTATTCTTGCTGTGCTATTGTTTTTGATATTTTTCCCTCAAATTGATGCCATCAATAAAGAAACTCCTATCCTGATCAATCTAATGTTTATTCCTGCGATGGCAGTAGGGTTTCTTTACGGATTGAGAATTACAGAGCGTGCAGTAAAGCCTTCTGAAACACGTAGTCCTTGGAAAAGATCAACTGTAAAAATATTTTTGTTCTTTTTTGTAATTGGAGGTTTATTTAGCTCCGTAAATTTTGCCATAAATGGAGGAAGTATAATGCCGCAAACCGATATTTTGGAGGATGGTCTTTTAACTTGGTTAAATGAATTTGTAACTGCAAATGGTGGTGCAACTTTTCTTATAATTACTAGTATCACCTTGATGGCTGCTGCAACAAAAAAAATTGTTGGCATGAGTACTGGATTTTTTAATAGATTGGTGACTTTTGTTGGGACTTTTGTTTTCTTTTCAATGCTTGCGTTTAGCTTTACAGATTCTGACCCTACCGCTTCAAGTGTTTTTCTCTTTACATTTTACCAGGCAGGAATTGTTGGGGGTGCATTTTTTGCAATGAATAGACTGACAAAAAATCTCAACACGTGGGAAGATTTTGCAAATGGTTACTAGGATTTATTCTTCTAAATCTACATAAATTCCGGAAATCTCAGAATTTATTCTAGAGTGGTATTTTTCGCACCCTTCTGTTTTAAAGTCATTATCTTTGCATTCATTAAAGTGAGCAGTGTTTTCTCTTTGCATGTTATCTCCAAACAGAACATCGCCTCCAACTGCCAAAGCAATTAATCCAATTGCTGCCAAACTTCCTGCAAGAAGAATCATGGCATATCCGACCTGGGCATGATTGTGAGGCTCTTTCATTCATCCAAAATCTCTTCCACTTGAATTTATTCTTTTCAAGAATTTATGGATCAAATAAAGTTGTATCATACGAAAAAAAGAAAAATTAGTAAATTATATGATAATTTATGAGCATTCAAATCCTTCAATACGAATTTCTGGGACCAATAAAATTAGAAGAATGGGGGCCTCCTATGGAAAAAGTTGTTTATCTAATTTTGTCAAGAAACCGAGATTCTTTTAAAATACTATATGTTGGTGATTGTGAAAAAACAGATGAGAAATTGTTTTTTAAGAACAATTCAAATTTTAAATGCTTGATACAAAAAGCAGGGTCTGAAAACTCCCTTTATCTTGCAATTTTACCAATGTTTGAGTCAAATCAATCTACAAGAAAGGGGATTATAAACAAAATTCTTCTTCGTTACAGGCCTCACTGCAACGCAAATGATTTGGTAGAACAACAACCAAACTATGTTGTTCGCTCTAAACCCGATTTAATACCTTCAAACAATTCTATAGATAATTCAGATAAATCGAAAGAAAAAATTCCCTGTCCTTGTTGTGGGTCACATATGAAAGCAGATAAAATACTTGAAAAAACTACCGTTCTAAAATGTACTGGATGTGGCCTTAGCGACACTAGATTAAATTCATGATCTTGTTTTGTTTTGAACTTCAAATAACTGCAATGTTAGCAAATCAATTGCCTTTTTCAAATGTTCAAATTCATTTATGGAATGAATTTGGCCATGAACTAGTGCCCTTAAAACTTTAACCGAGTTTGTTTGAAATTCATCCTTTGCTACAATTTCCATGGCATTTAGTTTGGAAAGCAAGTTGTCTAGATCTTTTTTCATCTCCTCTGATGGGACGTGTTTTGCCATACCTCTGATCACATAAATTTGATATATGAACTGTGGTCACAACAAGTCTTCATCAATCTTTTGAATAGGATCTATATACTGTTGACAGGTGCATGTCGGAATTTTACATTTTCCAACTTTCATCAGCGATTTATTTTCTTTAGAGGAAATGTGTGCTTCATCAGTATGATGACAGAGATGACAATTCATGTAAAATCTATTTTTTTCCATTATTTAAGCAAGGAGATTAAATTATGGAATTAAAACTGCTCTTGCCTTTATTTGTGAGTCTTTTAATTTTTTTAGAACTTCATTTGCTCTTTCTAAAGGGTAGGTTTCTGAAATCACTTCTAACTTTTTTTCATTACATATCTTGATTACTTGTTCCATATCTTTAGTAGATCCTATGAGGGTACCTCGAATGGTTTTTTCTTCAAATGCACTAAAGGAAGGATTTTTTCCTATTGTTGCAAGTACGATTGTTCCTCCCTTCTTTACTGATTTTATCGCAGTATCTGTTACAACATCTGATGGGGCAAATACTATTGCTGCATCAAGTAATCCATGTTTCTCTTTAATTTCATTTAAAAATTTTTCTTGGTCTTCTGAAAACCTCATGCTATCAATAGCTCCTAATCTTTTGGCTACATCAAGATGATTCTGACTCCTTGAAAATGCGATTACATTACATCCTTCTAATTTTGCAAATTGAACTGCCATGTGACCCACTCCTCCAATCCCAAAAATACCAATTTTTTTGTGTAATTGTGGTTCTGAGGCTTTTACTGCCTTAAAGGCGGTAAGGCCTGCACAAAATAAGGGAGCTGCATATTCTGGTTTCATATTTTCTGGAACCTTTGTTGCAAAATCTTCCGTAACTGTAATGTATTCTGTGTATCCTCCTTTGAAGGATTCTCCAGTAATAATGGATGATTCACAAAGGTACTCTTTTCCTTCTTTGCAATATTGACAATCCCTGCATGCCTCTAATAGGGGGGTTATTCCTGCTCTATCTCCTACTTTGAACTTTGTAACATTTTTTCCGATTTCAACTACTTTTCCTACCACTTCATGACCTGGTACTGTCGGAAGAACAGGTGGTATTCCAATATCTTGCCAATCTCCTTCAATTCCATGTAATTGTGAATGACACACGCCGCATGCTTCTATCTTTATTAAAATTTCATTTGGTTTTTCGATTTGGTGTCTATCAATTTCTAATAATTTTAAAGGACTTGTTTCAATTGGAGCACATTTAGAGAGAACCATTGCTCGCATTTTTTGCATCCCTTACTATTTTTTCCAATTAGATTTTAACATTGTTAAAATGCTAATATCTTATTTTTAGTCTATTTTTTAATTTAATGATTTAAAGATGTATAAGGTGCCACAACTTTAAGAGAAAAAATGTCTAAAAAAAGTAATTGGACTGAACAAGACGAAGTTACCATTAAAGCAATCATCGTAAATATGATAAATCAAAAGAAAATGTTTGGAGATCTTGGAGAGAAAAGTGAATTACCTAATTCCTTTAAAATTCAAAATTCAAGAGAATACATCCTAGGGATTTTCACAGGAATAGTGATTAATCTTTTTGCAAACTATTGGGTAGGTGAACACCAATCAGGACTGTTAACTGAAGATTTAGAATACCTTTATCATAAGATTGCATTATCTCAGGAAATGATTATTCAAGGGCTATTTGAATAATCTTTAATTTTAAATAAAAAAATTTATCAAATTTTAAACCATTTTTGAAATTATTGAATTTCCAATTTTGTTCGTAGGGATGATACATTAGAAAAATATATGTCGATTAAATAACACATTTGTGCCTGATGAGATAACTCCTGAAGATCGTGAACGCATAGCACTATTACGGCTAATTACAAATTCGAGACATGAATTTAACAAACTTTCAGTCGATCAATTAACACGATTACAGGAACTTGTTGAAAAAAAGAATTACAGTCATGACAAAAAAGCCCATAAATCCAAATTAAAATTATTGGGAAAAATCAATGTTAGACTTTATGAGTTGGAAGAAAAACGCTCTATTATTTAGATTTAATATTTCAATTAGGTACAAATACTAAACAAACTGTGTTGTATCGTGACAAAAAATAATTTAAAAAGTGAGACTAGTCCATACTTGCTTCAACATGCAGACAATCCAGTACATTGGCATGCATGGAATAATGATGCATTAACAAAAGCTCGAGATGAAAACAAACCTATCTTTCTTAGTATTGGATACAGTGCATGTCATTGGTGTCATGTAATGGCACACGAATCCTTTGAAAATGATGATGTTGCCAAATTTATGAATGAAAATTTTGTAAACATTAAGGTGGATAGAGAGGAGCGACCAGATATTGACGATATTTACCAAAAAGTATGCCAAATAGCTAACGGACAAGGGGGGTGGCCTTTGAGTATTTTTCTTACACCTGATCAAAAACCATTCTACATAGGAACATACTTTCCAGTTTTGGATTCTTACGGTCGTCCTGGATTTGGAAGTATTCTCCGACAGTTATCACAAGCTTGGAAAGAAAAACAAAACGATGTTGAAAAAACTGCAAACAATTTCCTTAGCGCATTACAAAAAACAGAGACCATTAAAGTTCCAACCAAATTAGAAAGATCTTTGTTAGACGAGGCAGCAATGAACTTGTTTCAAATGGGTGATTTCTCTTATGGTGGATTTGGTTCTGCCCCAAAATTTCCAAATGCTGCTAATGTCTCATTTTTATTTCGCTATGCAAAATTATCCGGACTTTCCAAATTTAACGAATTTGCCTTAAAAACCCTAAAAAAAATGGCAAAGGGAGGTATTTTTGATCAAATAGGTGGCGGCTTTCATAGATATTCTACTGATGCCAAGTGGCTGGTGCCACATTTTGAGAAGATGCTTTATGATAACGCTTTGATTCCGATAAATTATGCTGAAGCTTACCAAATAACAAAGGATCCTTTCTATCTCGACATTCTCAAAAAAACACTAGATTTTGTGGTCCGTGAAATGACTTCTCCTGAAGGAGGATTCTTTTCAGCATACGATGCTGATTCTGAAGGAGAGGAAGGTAAATTTTATGTTTGGAGTAAAAGTGAAATCAAAAGGATTTTAAAAGATGATGCAGAGTTATTTTGTCTTTATTATGATGTAACTGATGGGGGAAATTGGGAAGGAAAAAATATTTTATGTAATAATATCAATGCCTCAACCGTAGCGTTCAATTTTGGAATAACAGAAGATAGGGTCAAAGAAATAATCTTTTCTTGTTCTCAAACACTTCTAAATGCTCGGTCTAACCGCATTTCTCCAGGATTGGATGACAAAATCCTTACGTCTTGGAATGCATTAATGATTACAGCTTTTGCCAAAGGATATCGTGTCACTGGCGACATAAACTATCTAAATGTTGCCAAAAATTGTATTTCATTTATAGAAAAAAAACTTTTTGTTGATAATAATTTATTTAGAACTTACAAAAAGGACACAGCAAAAATTAACGGATATCTGGAAGATTATGCATATTTTGTCAACGCTTTGTTGGATGTTTTTGAGATTTCTCCTGACCCAAAATATCTTAATCTTGCGATGCAATTAGGACATCATCTAGTTGATCATTTTTGGGATAAAGAAAACAATAGCTTTTTTATGACTTCGGATAATCACGAAACTCTTATCATTAGACCAAAGAGTAACTATGATTTGTCTTTACCTTCCGGAAATTCCGTCTCATGTTTAATTATGCTTAGATTGTTTCATCTTTCTCATGAACAGAAATTCTTAGAAGTTTCAACGAAAATTATGGAATTTCAGGCTCAAATGGCTGCCGAGAATCCATTTGGATTTGGATTTTTACTAAATACTATTTACATGTATTTACAAAAACCCTTAGAGATTACAATAATAAATGATGTACATGGCGAAATTACTAATTTTTTGACAAAGTCATTTCTGCCCGAGTCTATTTTGGTTTCTATAAGCAATTCAAAACAAGGTGATGCTTTATCAAAATATACATTTTTTGAAGGAAAAAAATTTGATTCTAATTCTACCAGTGTTTTTATTTGTAGAGACTTTACTTGCTCCTTACCGCTTCAAACTATAGATGACATAAAAGAAGCTTTAGGGTAATTCGCTAAACTTTTCTTAAATCTAATTGTAATACTTCCCCTACTTGAGGCCGGCCGAGATGAACGTACCTGTTTTTTGGCATGGCCATAGTGATTTGAGTTTGTTGATAACTTTTTACATTTATTGTGGGTTGAGCTTGAAGGATTGCCTCAAGTAGTGGCATAATCTGCTCCCTTGTTTCGGAATCTAATTTTTTGGCGACATTGTCTATTATCATCTGCTTTTGGGAGATTGGTTCAGTTGTTACATTTTCAATTAAAGTTAATTGTATCATTTGACCATTATCTACAATTTGTGAAATTTTGAATTCATTTGTAGCTGACAATAAATTGATAGATTATCCTTGTGATTTATCTTTAACGTAAGGCAAAATAAAGTGAAACAAACGCAATAGCTATTGATCCAGATACTCCTAGTACAAAGATGATTTTACTTCCATCTATCTTCATATGATTTTTAATTTTAAATTCAAATTAAATTGTATCTTTACCTTCTCTAATTTTCTTATCTCCTAATCGTTCCTAATTAGAGGGTTTAATGCAAAAATGCCTTGATAAATTGACTCCTCAGCAATTATTCAAATCCAGGCTCTTTTTTATTATTTAACATTATTTTCTTTTGCAGTATCAAGGTTGAAGGGCACGATTAAGGATTTTTTGATTATTGGGGCACGTTTCATTAGCATCTGGTTAAATTCATTCATGTCTTCCAAACCTGGTGTTTGTTGCTGATTTTGATATGCTTGCAAAAATCCCGAGTATACACAACCAACAATAATTCCAAATGCAGTATCAGAAATAGATTCAATTTCAGGAAGAAAGTTTTCAGCAATTTGTTTGTATGATTGAGATTCACTGATGTAATAATCAATTAAACTATCGATGAATTCCTTGTTCTCTTTTGAGATTGCCATTGTTTTACCTACTTTTTTGTTTATTTAACTATCCTTGGTAAATTGTTATTTATCCATGAATTATGGTTTTGTTGTTGTGGAAACTAGATTTAGATGAAGAGTATTTTAGAATTTATGATTCAAATAAACTAGTAGCTGGATATTTTGATCCTGACTATGGAGATCTTTATCCAAAAAAAAACTCCGATGAGATTATTGCCCAAATGTTGAAAAATCATGATAAAATTAATGGTGGATTTATTATGGTTCCAATGGCAAAATTTGGATTGTTCGATACTGATTTAGAAACTGACATTAATACTATAGAAGCTCAAGTTGCTTCTGTTCAAGAACGATTGAAAAGATGGAAAGAATTTCTATCCAAAAAAAAAATTAAAATCCATTACGTTAGAATATCTCATACTGATCTAGACATGCTTACCATAACCTTTCCAGTCAAATTTTCAAAACCAACTCCATTGGATAAAAAAGAAATGATGGGAGAAATGGTTTCTACTTTGGATTTGTTGCAGAAATTAAATTTGTTATAATTCTGCTAGAGGATCTAGTGATTCCAATATAAGCTGAAACTGAGCCGGCCAATAAAATCAATGATCCAATAGGAAATTCCGGGGCTGCTACGTATTCTTCTGATTCTGCCACTATTGTATAATCAGATATGTCCGAAATCTGATTCTTATCGAGTACAGATACCACAAAGAACGTGTCATCGTCTGAACCTAGATAGTCTGGTTCTGGGTGAATTCTAGATACTGCTGCTACATTTCCATTTCTATCATAAATGGTGACAACTACTGCTAGAGTATTTGCTGTTATATCTCCCCTGTTTTCTACTGTTCCAGAAATTATTAAATTCTTGAAACTATCTCGTGATAGTTCTGATGAGGTAATATCGATGGCTTGGCCCTTTGGCTCACTAATCGAGTAGTCTAAATCCAATGAGTATGATTTTACTTGTTCTTGTTTAATGTCAGTAAAAATAAAATCAAACGGTCCTTTCATTTCTGGCATTATTATATTTACTAGGGACCTAGTATCTTTAGTCACAATGACATTGTCGTTTTCATCATATAGAGTTACAAACACATTGACCTGACTTAAAGGCGAGTCCAAGTTATTTTGAACTTCTCCAACCACGTGGAATGCCCCATCATCTCCAACGTATTGTTGATCATTTTTTATAGTTACTTGGGCAAATGCACTAGGAACTATACATGAAATAGCAAATAGTAAAAGAAAATATTTTTTCATATCCGTTTTAAACCATTAATCTTTAAAGAAGTTTATGGCTGCACGCCTGTTTTAGCTGAATAATATTCTACCAGTCCTGTCATTTCATATTCAAGTGCTTGCTGATACTGTGAATCTGATCTAACCTTGAATGATTCATCACCAGTTTTCATCCATTCTATGTATTGTTTATCACTGTCTAGCTGTGTTTGAGAGGATAACTTTAACAAATTTACTGCCGACTGAAAGGACTCTGGAGTGATTAGTTTATCATATCGGGAAATAATCTCTCCAAATTCTTCAACATGTTTTTCATAGTATTGGAATAGTTCAACTTTAGTTATAGCTCCTTCTTCCTGCTGTTTTTGTTTTGAGTAAAATGTGGTTTGTAAATCTTTTACCTCTGTTTGGATTTGTTCCAACTCATTTCCAAAGATAAATCCTTTTTGTCTTGTTTGTTCTGCAGAATAATTGTAACTTACAATCCCTACTATTATTGCAGCCACTACTACCAAAATAATGATATTCTGCTTACTTTTCAAAACTAATCGGTAATGATTAAAGTTTAATGTGATATTAAATTACTTTTTGAAGCCAAAACAGGCACAAAAATCACACAATTTTTCTTTTACTCCCTTGGAATCCATAGTGGAAAAATATTTTCATAAACTGTCATAATTCTAAATGCGTTTTTTGATAAGAAGGGTGTTTTGAACCTCACTAAAAATACTAATGAATTTTTGCTTGGCATCAAATTCGTCCTTTTCAGCAATTACTATTTCGGTAGGACTTAACATCACGTCCTTGATTACCAGTGGGGTACTAAGTCCTAACATTTCGCTGAGAATGATAAAAACATTTTCAAATTTCTCATTATTACGATATTTGTATATAGTTTTTCCATCCCGTAAGGTCGCTTTTGGATCCAATGGGATTACAAATTCCTTTGAAGTGATTTCAGAGAGAAATTTTTCTAGTTGTTCGTCTACTAGTTCTTCTATTTTTTGTCTTTGATCCTCTAATTCTATTTTTGCTTTTTCTAATTCAGAAAACTTATCCTCATATGAGGTCCCGATCATTTTAGCAAAAGAAGATTCAGTGGAACGATGGATTGGAATTTCATGCAATCTTAGATTAATGTCAGAAAGTCTAAGTTCATACCCTTCAAATTTTTTTCTATTTTCTTGAATTTGGATTGCCAGGCTTTCTAAAAAATAAAAATCAGACATTTTTAGTTTATCCTAGCTAAATTGATGTACTACATCCATCAACCCTTGCTTGAATTCTTCAGTCGTGAGTCCCCACCTTCCATATTCGTCCTTATAGGATGTCCAGGATTCTTCGGCCTCACTGGCAATTTCAAGGATCTTTGGACCTATGGCTTTGGTATTGACTAGTGTTGTTATGTTTGCTTGTTCTCCGTCCATGATGGGAATTTTTATGAAAATCATTCTTGTTTCTTGAATGTTGAATTTATCTTTGATAATATTTTTAAGTGCCTCTCTCTCCTTAATGTCAAATTCTCCCTTCACCTTTACTAAAACACAACATGAATCTTTTTCACCTCCATCGTTTCTAATATCGTCTTCATTAACATCAAAGAGTATTGCATCTTCTTTCTTGCCTATTTTAGAAATGATATCCTCCATAGTGTTATTTTTCCCTCCTCTAAGTTCTTGGCCCCATTGACTTTCTTGGGGAACTACTGGAATGACCCAAGGGATTGCAAATTTTGGTCTTTTGGTAGTAAGCCAAGTTCGATAATTGGACATGTCCCATTCAGTTTCTCTGGCAAATGAAGAAATAAACATCGAAATAGCGTTTGCAGCAATCAAGTTCATTCCTTTGTATTCCTTCCAACCTACCTCATGTTCTTTTGGTAAATCGTCAATTATTGATGGAATTTTTTGAATCTTTTTTTCATGGCGGTGAGATAACTCCCTTAAAATTTTATTTGAAAATAAAATAGAACAGTCACTGTATTTTACTTGGTATTCAAGGTTCATTACAATATTAATTGTTGCAGATTCAAATATTACTGGGTCCCAGCCAAACTGTGGCAACAAACCAAATGTTGCAACAGTAGTAGGATCTTTAGAATCTTTTTTTACAAATTCAATAAAAGAGCTTGCAAAAGAACTTCCAGTACCTCCCCCCATTGCAAAGGGAACAGTAAATCCTCTTACAGGTTCTGGCGATAAAGCATTGATTTGTTTTTGAATGTCCACCTTGGTCTTCATTTCTTGCATAAATCTCGTTCTACCTTCGGCCCAGTTTCTTGCGGCTCCTCCTGCGCCATGTATAACATGTTTTTCACGTAAAGCAAAGAGATCTGGATAAGATTGTAAGATTAGATTTGCAGCCCTTGGGTCTAAATCCACAAGTAAGGCTCTAGGAATAAGTGGAATTTCTCCAGACCCATAAGTGGGAGGAAATCGTAAAATTGTACTTCCATATCGTTTTAAAACTTTTGACTCATCTTTTGTATTTTTTAATGTGGGTTTTAACGGATCAGCTCCAACATCAAGTAATAATCGTCGATAAGTTTCGGCACCTAATCCAATACCACAATGACCAAAGCACACCATTATTACTGGAGCAGGTGGTAATGGTGCAGAAAGGTCAGCCAAATCTTAATCTATTTTAAAATTTTGAATTCTTAAGGATTCCTATCTTTTGTTAGCGAGTTAAAATGGCGAAAAAAGTAAAGAGCTCATAAGTTTTTGTCCAAATTAAGGCAATTTATCTTCATAGTTTTTACTAGACAAGCACACCAAAAATTTTGCAGCTTTATTAATATTAAGAAATTGTAATGATTTCATAGTGATAATTTATGAGTGATTTTTCAAAATCATTACTAAAAAGAATTGAAATTTTACTAGACCTCAGAGTGGGGGATATTTCAAGACTAGAGCATATAAGGGAAAGTATAGTTGAAAACAAAAAACTCTACAACTCTGATATTGAATATGTAGAAAAATTAGAACTCCATAATCTCAAAAATTTATCTGAAAGTTCTAATGAAAATTATTCGGTTTCTGATCGTTTGTGTTGGAAATGTAACGAAAAACTCAGTCAGTCAGCAACATATTGCTCGAATTGCGGAGCTGATCAAAATCAAAAAGAATCTGATTTTGATACTGTTTTGTCTAGAAGATTAAAAAGAGAATATAATCCATTAAAAATAATTTCAAATTTTCATTCCTACCAGATTTTGGCAGTTATAGGAAGTCTTGTTGCATTTATTCCAATTTTGATTGCAATCTCAAACATTGAAAGAATTTTAGAATTGATTGAATTCTATACTGGTAGAGATTTTTCAGAATTTCTACTAGGTTTTTTGGGAATTGGTTTTGTTTCGGGGGTGTTATGCTTCCTAGTTATTGTTGTTCCATTTTTGATAAAAAAACCAAAAAAAGTTGGAAAGTTTTTATTTTATTCATCATTTGGAATTTTAATTATATCACTAATAGTTGGAATAGCGGGATTTCCAATTATTTTATTTGCTGGAATATTGGCATTAAAGAAAAGACGATATTAAGAAATAATTTTATCAATTCGCGGCGTTTTGCCTAGTAAGGGGTTAAAAATTTATAATTTTTCTATCTCATCTTTACCAAAAGAAAAGTATTAGTTTAAAATTTAATATTCGTTTATCATGAATTTCTAACCATGCTAATCGGCATAATTCCCGTCCTCATCGAGCTTTAATTCTATCGTCATTAATGTGCCGCTGATAAATGAGTCATTTCTTATTGTTCTTACCCGAGCCACATCTAGATGATATGGCCAAATTTCTACTACTACTGCCCCTACTTTGACATTTTCTGGAGCATCTGTTAACTTGATATCTTCCTTTTTTATTCCATATCTTTCTAGTGTGTGAAGGGAATGCTCCACTAGCGGTTCTGGATTATTGTGATTAATTGCCCAAACGGTTCCTTCATAATCTATTTTTTCCATTTCGAATTAGACACAAATTGACTCCTATAACAATTATTCTGTCGGATATTTTAGTTGGCATTATTATACTAACTATCAAGATAGAACATGCATACCAAAGAATTCCAAATGATCTCAGAGTTTGATAAAACGCAAGACTATGAAATATTCATTGGTCCAAGGCATCAACAAGCATTTCTATTCTAAATCTTAAACTCACAAAAACTTTTTAAATTACATGCATTGCATTTGGGTTTACTATTATGGTGCTCCGGCTCTGTAATATCAAGGGCAATAGTTGCAAATTTTTTAAGAGATAAATGAAAATAATGAAGCGCAAAAGCATCCTGGTATTCAGAAAATATCTTGTAAGGCTCTCGAGTCTTTCTATCACAAATTCTTATCTGCCATTTCTTCTCAGTATGTGGCATTTCAAACCAACCCTCAGGGTCTTTACTTTTCTTTGCAGAGTAAACTGAGTTTAGATATGCTAAAACCTGTAATAATTGACTAGGATATGGTTGGGTTTTTTGATCATAGGTAGCAGGCCTTCCTACAAATTTGTCATCTTGGACTAGCAATGTTCCATCAACTCTCATGATTTTGTCAATCCTACCTGAAAGTGAAAGTAGGACATTTTCTGTTGGAAACTCAAAGGGCATACTTAGTGTAGAGTAAACATTTTCTCGGGCAAATTCAATGTCTTCTTGTTCATCTTCAATTGCCTCAACTGAAACAGGTTCAAACTCAAAGTGTTCTTGTTCATATTTTTGCTCTGCACTATGAGCTTTTGTACCCAAAATTAGCGATGGTGAAGGCTTTGGTTTTACTCCTTGAATAGATAATGGAATTTTATACTCACAATATCCTAAAGCATCTGAAAAATCTGTAACTGCAGCATTCAAGAAAGTGATGTCTTTTTCTCTGTTGATTTTAATCAAGGATATACGCGATTATTTTAGGTAATCAAAAACTTTGCGTGATTTTTTATGCATTAGCATTTTTTTATATTCAAATTAATGATGATAAACTGACTAAGGCAAATCCATAAGAGTTTACTCCATAAACGGCAAACACTCTACACAATCAGACATTATTTTCCACCAAAGTTATCCTGGAATACAGCTCAAGAAAATCCTAATTTGTGACTAAATGAAGTGTTAACGAGTTTATCGACTGTCAGTAAAAATAGTATCCCCCCGTTCTACGCACAAAAACTCACCCTAAACCAGATTATAATGTAGAGTTGGTTTGTTGGAAATTTAATTAAGAAAATCTGAATTTCAGAAATTGTAACTTTTTAATTATTTCAGAAATTAATACTTAATAATTTGAAAGACAATAATGTATGGGCGATAGTGGGTGAAGTAAAGTAAAGTTTTTTGAAAACAAATCAGAATTACCCGAAGAAAGAGATGTGACGGAATATTCTAAAAAAATAATTTCAAAGATTGCTTGTAAAAATTATGGTTTTGAATGTAGTTTTATGACCAAAGAAGATGTAGCTGAAAAGATTATCAAAGAATTTAGAGAACATGCTCAACAAGACCATTTTATCGACTATCCAGACGGAATTTTAATGAAATCTTTAATGAGCGAAAAATAATTTCAAATCTGTTAATCGATGTTAACTGACTACCAACACGATATTTTTTACAAAAAATTAGCTGATAACCTAGTCTATAACAATTATTCTTTTGGTAATTTTCGTTTTCTTATTCTTCTTTAGATTGCATTCTCTTCAAAGTGTCTACATAATGATTCATAGGAACGATTTTGACGGTACTTATGGCGGAAATTCCCACATCGATACAAAGTTGTTCAATATCATGTGCATGGGCTGCATCGAAAATTATTATCCATCGGTGTTCTAGAACAGACATGTAAAATCCGAGGATTTTATTGATGTTGTAATTTTGTATTTTTAAATCCAATTTGCCTTTAATGTTCATGAAAATTTCTTTACTCTTTTCATTGTTTAATGGGCACGATTCAGGACTATGTTGGGCAAAGACTCCAAATAGCATTATTAGAAATTCATTTAATATATTATTAAACTTTCAATTTATAGAAATAATTTAAAATAAAATAATCAATGAAAATATGCTGGTACTTTTGTATTTTTAGGATTGTTAATCACACTATAGTTTTTACAAAAAATTTGTTGATTATACGCTTTACAACGACTATTCGGAATTGATGACATTTAATGTCATTGTACTAACGACTCTGGATAATTTACGTATCGTGGATACTGTCTTTTCAAATTCATCTTGATTTTCGGTGTGAACCTCAGCTATTACGTCATATGCCCCAAAAGTAAGGTAGGCGTTATTGACGTTAGACATTTGTTTTAGTTCCTCTACGATATACTCTTCTGCCCCGAGATCACAATTTAATAAAATGAATCCTATATTCATTACTTTATCTTGATTTTATTATGATTTACCGGCCTTTAAGTTTTACATTAATATCTGCTACGTCCACCGTATCGACTTTTACTACCGCTGTCATCATATCTTTTTTTGTCTCGCCCTCTATCATCAGATCCTCCGCCTCTATAAGATCTTCCAGAACCTCCATAACGTGGACCTCGAGAATAACTTGATCCTCCTGTTCCTCCATATCTTCTAGATGGGATCTGCCTTTTTAGAGGATCAGGAATTTTAACCTCTATGCCCATTTCTTTGTTCAAATCTTTCAAATCTGCTTTAATTTGTTTTTTAATCAAATTCCAATCTCCTACGGATGAATATGATACAAACGTAATTGCTCTTCCCACTCCACCTGCTCTTGCAGTTCTACCTATTCTGTGAAAATAAACCATATCCTGATTTGGCACATCGTAATTAATCACTAGCTCTACCCTTGGGACATCTATTCCCCTTGATGCCACATCAGTTGCCACAAGAATGTCTGCTTTACCTGATCTAAATTTTGCCATTGATTGCTCTCGTCTATGCTGAGACATGTCTCCCTCAATGGCAACTGCATTATATTTTTCCTGATGAAGGAACTTTGCTACATCTCTAGTTCGGTACTTTGTTGAGCAAAATACTATTACCTGACCTTTTACTTTTTTTATAAAATCTATCAAAAAATCTGACTTTTGTTTGTCCTTAATTACCAGGAAGGCCTGATCTATACCTTCTCCACTAAGGTCATCTGCATCTAAAAGGAATTGTTTTGGATTTTTTAGATATTCTTCTGAGAGTCTAAGTATTTCAGTTGGCATTGTTGCCGAATACAAGGACATTGTTCTCTCTTCAGGTGCCAAATCAAGGATAAATTGGATATCATCTATGAAACCCATGTCAAGCATGGTATCGGCTTCATCTAGAACAATATGTTCTATATCTGATAATTCTATAGAGCCACGTTTGAGGTGATCAATTAGTCTTCCTGGAGTGGCTACAACAATTTCTACTCCTCTATCTAAGGCATCAAGTTGAATTCCCATTCCTTGACCTCCATATACTGTGGCTGCCTTTATTCCAGTATATTTGGCGAATTTTTTTATCTCGCCGGCTATCTGCATAGCGAGCTCTCTTGTTGGAGCAATTATCAAAGCCTGAATTCCTTTTTTTGGGGTAATCTGCTGTAACATTGCTAATGCAAATGCCGCAGTTTTACCAGATCCTGTATGAGCTTGGCCGATAACATCACGACTTGTAAGTAAAACAGGGATGCATGCTTCTTGTATGGGGAATGCTTCTTCAAAGCCTAGCTCATCTAAAGCCTTTATAATTTCATCTTTAAGTCCTAATTCTTTAAATTTTGTCATTATTTTTTCTCTCTTAAGCAATAACGAAAAAGCTCATTGCCTACTCGTCATTATTCTGATATTCGCCAATACCTGTAAAGGTCTAATAAACGCTTGGTATTTTTTACGCATCTAATTGTGCATCAATTACTTTTTTGAATGAATCAAATGGTTGGGCTCCACTTAATTTTTCAAAACCAATTTCATCATTTCCAATAAAGAAACCCGGAGTACCAGTAACGCCATAATCTCTTCCATCGCTTAGGTCTCCTTGAACTTCTTGTAGATATTTCCCAGACTCTAGGCAGGAATCAAATTGTTGTTGCTCCAAGCTAACATCAGTTGCATACTGGCTAAAGGTCGAAATTAACGCATCACTGCTTAATCTACTCCAATCATTTTGTTTTTCAAACAACATGTCATGAAATTCCCAGTATTTTCCTTGTTCATTTGCACATTCAGCAGCAACAGCTGCTGGGAGTGCATTGGGATGAATACTTTGGAGAGGAAAGTCTCTGTATACTAGATTTACTTTGCCTTGCTCTATGTATTCCTCAAGAATTGAAGGAAGTGTTTGTGTATGGAATCTGGCACAAAATGGGCATTGGAAATCAGAAAACTCTACGATTGTAATTGGAGCATTAGGGTCTCCTCTTATGGGGTCATTATCCAAGGAAATCTTTACTGGTTGTAAGGGCTGTGATGGTGCTTGCTGCACACTTGTAATTTTTGATTCTAATTTTGAAATGGCATCATCTAAATCTGACTTTGTTATTACATCTGAATTTAAATTTGAAAAGTAAGTTCCCGCAAAAAATGCAGCAACGGCTACTACTGCTATTAATACAACAATTAATCCTGGAGATGTTGATTTTTTATTTGGTATCTCATTAGTTGGTATTTCTTGGTGTGATATTTTTTCGTTTTCAGTTTTTTCCTTGAAATCATCACCATCTAACTGATCATTGGAATTTTGAGTTTTTTTCTCAAGATCATCATCAGTTGAACTGTTATTCTCAGAACTCATCTTACTTGGATGATTCCTGTTGAATACTTATTTCTATTGCCCCTTTTTTATTCTGATTAGGCA
>DATKZR010000092.1:0-4817 GCA_035527875.1 Nitrosopumilaceae archaeon
GGTTTATCATTTCTTGGAACAAATGGAACTTGACACTCAGTGCCACAATCAGAACAAGTTACCGTTGTAGATTCTACTCTTCTATCATCTCTGGAATTTCTTGAACCTCTATCATCTCTGGAATTTCTTGAACCTCTATCATCTCTGGAATTTCTATCATTTCCTGAATCTTGTGGTTTATTTTGTCTGAAACAATCACTACAGTAAACTGGTCTATCATTTCTTGGAACAAATGGAACTCGACACTCAGTACCACAATCAGAACAAATTACCTTTGTATATTCTCCTCTTTTATCATCTCTGGAATTTCGAAACGATCTAAATGGATTATCGTCACTATTACTTCTTGGTTTGTTTCTGAATTTATTTTCTCCAGTTTTTACTTCATGTAATTCCAAAATGACCATTTTTGAAAAGAACTATTGATTATAGATACTTTGAGATCTATTTTGTGCCTAAGGGAAAAATTTATGAATTATACCAATGATTTGTCCATCTCAGAACTCATTATTTCTTGTACCTTCAGAAAGTAAAGTTTTGTCGAATAAGGCATATCTTCTAAATTATCATCAACTACTATCATAAAATATCTAACAGCTCTCTTTGAAATATCAAGATTAAATTTCATAGTAAGTATAGGATCCTGCTCAACTTTGATTTTATCTTGTAACCAAGGTGGAGCCATTTCAATTGTTTCTTTAATTATTTTATCATACCAATAGGAAAGATTTTTTGGATGTAGTCCTTTCTGTAAATTTGAAACGTCATTATCAAATTTTTTCATCATGCTAGGGATTATGCGCACAAAGAAAATTTCAAAAATTTTGTTATATTACAATTACTCAAACATAAATAATCTTCTAGTCAACTGATGACAAGTTTCCATCATAGTCTATTTCTTTGTTTTTTATCCGGGTACCTGAAATTCTAAGACCATCTTTTGCTAGAACCATTGGAACCTCGATTACATCTACTGGTGGTAAAGTTTTTTGTTTTCGAATCTGATTTAGAACATCTCCTTGGTTAGAAGTTTCACCACTTACTACCAAAGCTTGTACTTCTTTTTCTAATATTGCCGGTCCAAAATCATTATCTAATTTACTAATTTCAAATTCTGTATTAGAAAAATTTTCTTTTATTGTTTTCAAAAGTACCTCTAGTCTTTTATTATAGTCATTTTGAAGATTTTTTCCCTTTCTTAAAGCCATGTCATCGCTAGTCAAACCAATAATTACTTTAGCAGATATCGAAAAGGCTTCAGATAGTAAAGTAAGATGACCTTTGTGAATGACATCAAAGGTTCCCCCCATTGCCACCAAATCAAATTTTTTCATATTGTGTATATAGTTGGTTTAAAAATAAATCTACTAGTTAACGACCAATAATACAATCGGCCCTTTATTTGCTATAGGCACATTATTCCTATCCCAAACAAATGTTTCAATAAAAAATATTCCATTATTTTCTGGAATCCAATCAATTGATAAAAATTGAGATCCTTTCCCAATAAAGCGACCATCAGATTTTCCTAAAAATTCTACAGTAGGAAATTCTGAATTTTTCACTTGTGCATAGTAGGTATATGGAGTTTCATTGGATTTTTGGTCATCTGAGAATTGAACCCAAATATTGCTTTGGATATTCACAGTAGACCCTACTGTAATTTTAGAGAGTTTTATTCCTTGAGAATCATTCAGAGAGACTCCGGAGATAGTAACTAATTTTGTAAGCTTTTGTGGAATTTTTTCATCTACGAAATTAGAATAGAAAACATTTGATTGAGCAAATAATTGATAACTTATTGCCCTTTGATCAATTTCCTCATTAAAATAAAATTCAACTTTTTCATTGGCCAAAACATCACCAATCGAAATAGAAGATACCCCTACTAATCTTGGGGGAATAAAAGCATCATAGAATGCAAGATATACAAAAGTATCAGTTATTGGAGAGCCGCCATTGGTCAAAACCCCAGATAATCGAAGGTTCTCATCAAGGAGAATATCAGAAGATTCTACAACTAATTGTTGTAATTTAGAGGCCGAAGGTAAAAATCCATCAAGCATGACTGAGACCTGAGTGATGTTTGGATTTGGAAAAGTGGATTTAATCATATAAGGGGAAATTCCTGCCTCAGGTATCACTTCAAGAATAGTTCCACCTCTAATGGTTTCTAGGGGTTCTGTTCCAGTGTCATCATAAAAGTTAACTCTCAACTTGACATTTGTAATAGAAGTTATTTCATTTTTGTTCTCGACGTTGCCAACGACGATTGTGTATCCTTCATTGTCCTTGTAAACAAACGGAGAATCACTAGTTAATGCAACAGAGAGTGTTGAAAGAGTGTCAGATTTTTGAGAAAATCCCGAAGAAATAGGTAAGAGCATTAAAATTAAAAAAACACTAAGGGCAACTTTTCGCATAGAGTTTTTTATTGAAATATTAGATTAATTTGTAGAACATACCATATAGTCAACAAGAAAGGTAACAACGTTTAACCTAGATCAAACTAAATCCAGAATAAAAAGAGATTAAAAAATAGTAAATTTTACTAATTTCTCTTTGCTGTAATTGCTAGCCAGTAAATGAAACCGGGTACTAAACCTACTATTAGTGGAATCCATACGGGCCATGCATCTGCTGATGATGTCATAGAATAAAGCGAAAACTTATCCTATTTAAATCCATCCAGAAATCTGATTTTCAGAAACGATCGGTATCATTAGAAGTGGACTGGACGGGATTTGAACCCATGACCCCCCGCGTGCAAGGCGGGTATACTACCAGGCTATACTACCAGCCCACATGAAAAAGAACTACTGTGTGGATTTTAATTGTTGTCTTCTTGGCAAGGATTTTATTTGAAAAAAAATTCGTGGTTTTATGGTATTATTAGAATCTCAATTGAAATTAAAAGCCGGGGATAGTGCTCCAGATTTTGAGATCTTAGGAATTGATGACAAAAAGCACAAACTAAGTGATTATCATGGTTATAATGGCATTCTAATAATTTTCATGTGTAATCACTGTCCATATGTTAAAGCAAAATTTGAGGCGTTTAACGAATTGTATGAAAAGTTTGGAGAAAAAATTGCAATCATTGGAATCAATAGTAATGATTCAACAGATTATCCTGAGGACAGTTTTGAAAATATGAAGAAGACTGCCAAAGAGAATGGATTAAAATTTGATTATCTGGTAGATTTCACACAACAAGTTGCTAAAAAATATGGAGCCATGTGTACCCCTGATCCATACTTATTCAACGAAGAGGGAAAATTAGTTTTTCATGGTAGGATAGATAATGCAATGAAGCCAGATGACACTGCAAATGAAAAAACAATGCTTGTAAATATAGAAAAAATGCTTTCTAATGAAAAAATAGAAAAGGATTTTGATCCTTCAATTGGATGCTCCATCAAGTGGAAGGAAAATTAAACAATACTATCCGTGAAGTAGAAAATAAACTGGGGGTAAAATACCATAAAAACATAATTGGAACAATGCAACGAAGCCTGCTATTATTCCAAAAAAGCATAAAATCTGAGGCTACATACAAAGTCTACAAACAGCATCTTGACCACTTTATGAAATGGTCTGGTTATACAAAAGACGATTACGATACGTTGGCTAAAGTAGACCTAACCGAGATTCAAACTATGGTTGAAGATTATATCATGTCTGAAACATCAAATCCTGCCAAATCTCCGAATTCTGGAGGGGTGAGAGTTTTTTCCCTAAAGGCATTCTTTGAGATAAATGATGTCGAGATAAAATGGAAAAAGATTCTCAGGCTATTACCAAAAAAAGTAAAACGAACTGGGAAACTTGCCTATACAACAAAAGACGTTCAAGATATGTTAAACTCTGCAAGAAACCAAAGGACTAGGGCAATCATTTTGTTTCTAGCATCAACTGGAGTCAGAGTAGGTGCAATCATTGAACTAAAAATGAAGCATCTTAAAGAAATGCCTCTAGGTTGTAAAGCATTTTGTATCTATGAAGGGAGCATCGAGGAATATTGGACATTTTGTACTCCTGAATGCTCAGAAGAATTGGAAAGATATCTATCCAAACGAAAACAAGATGGCGAGATATTTACTCCAGAGACTCCTGTATTTCTTTCTCAAAACCACAAGGGAACTGAACTAATTCCTATGGGACAATTTGCAGTCTATACTACCATTAGAAGAACTCTAGTACAAGCTGGAAAAAGAGATCCCCAAAATACAACCTATGGAAGATATGAGAAAATGACCTTGCATGCATTTAGAAAGAGATTCTTGACAATACTCAAAAATACTCCAAATATCAAAATGGCAACTGCTGAACGGTTGGTAGGACATGTTACCTACAAGGATGAGGAGAATCGGGCAATTATCCTTGATTCGTCATACTATGTTCCAGTTCTAGAGGAATTATTTGACCAATACAAATTGGCAATCCCAAATCTAACCATTGATGATATGGTAAGAGTCAAGGTAAAGGAGGTAGAATTGGAGGGGAGGACAAAAATGATCTCAGATAATGAGAGAAAATCTCAAAGTATGCAAAAAAGGCTATTTTTGCTCTTGCTGGGACAACTCAAAAAGAATCCAAATGGAAATTGATAAAATTGATTTTACAAAAATAGATAAAATAAAGCCAAGGATTTCTAAAGATGAATCCCAAATTACAATATTTAGTGCAGACAGATTGGATGGCAATAAATTTCAAGACTTTGTGGCAAAATTATTGGAATCAAATGGATTCACAGATGTTTCAGTTACTGGAAGAACAGGAGATCAAGGGGGAGATTTGTTGGCAAAAAAAGACGG
>DATKZR010000093.1:0-5826 GCA_035527875.1 Nitrosopumilaceae archaeon
GGCAAATGCGTTGAAATTTTTTGGAACCACTTGGATTACTTGGCCTCCTGGTTGTATGGTAAAATGAAGATACATGATTGGAATTTTGGTGTCAATTACTGCCTGTTTTCCCATTGATTCACCAGCAATAACTTTGACCTGAACTTTACCATCACTGCTTTTTGCCATTGGAATGTTTTTTGATGGAATATCTTGATAACGAGGTTTTATCATCTTGTCTTTTTTTGGTAAATTTATCCAAAGTTGAAAACCGTGTAACGTTCCTCCTTTTTGTGCAAAGTCTTTTTCTGGCATCTCTGAATGCACTACTCCCGAACCTGCAGTCATCCATTGAACATCCCCTGAAAATAATTTACCTGAATTACCTTGAGAGTCTTTGTGTTCAAACGCGCCTTCAATAACATATGTGACAGTTTCAAACCCTCTATGGGGATGATCAGAGGCACCTTTTGCTTCTCCAGGAGATAGATTAATGGGCCCCATTTCATCTAAAAGTAAAAACGGATCAAATTCCCTAACATTGTAATTTGGAAATGGTCTATGGACGATGAATCCATCTCCTTCTGTGGTAGTTTTGGCATTAATTATTTGAGAAATGGTTCGTTCCTTTACCATTTTTTTCCTTGCAGTGTCACTATTGTAATTACACATTTTTTGTTATTTAATTAAGACGTTGATTGGAAACTTTTGCCAACTGCTAAGAGAATACCACTGTATCAAACTAAAACTGCAATACCCTACTAGGCACATAACTATGCAGAACTATGCAATTTTTAACGTCATCCAACTAAAAGTTCAACACAGCAATTAGGTTTAGAATGTATTTTTGGGAAGTATAAAAATTGAAATTGCAACTTTCCAAATGATAATGTTATTCAAGTTTCAATCAATCTTAATACACCAAAAAATCAAGCTGAATGCCTCGATTATATACAATTAAAAAATTAGTCCCAGATACAAGTAATTATCTACAAATCTGTAAATAATTGGTCTTTTAGAGATGGTGTATCATCAATTGTTATTTCATGCAAATTTTTTGATTTTGTCTCTCCAATCAGAGTTAAATCAGTTCCAAAAAATAAATTGATTGCCCAACCAATTCCAATTTTTATTTTAGTCTCAAAAGTTGGAAGATGTGATAAATAATAAGTTCTCCAAATCATCCATGCTAATAATCCCGTTATGCTATGGCCCATCAAAGATGCAACACCTGCTTTATTTCCCATAGTTGCCATCATTCCTTTACTATGATATGAAAACTCTTTCAAATTTGAATCACCTACAAGTATCTTTTTGATATTTTGTGCAACAATTTTGCTTTCCCGTAATGCATGTTGAGCTGTTGGAGGATAAAATTTTCCTGTATCTACATCTGGAATTGCTGCACAATCACCCAATGCAAAAACTTCTGGATATTTTTTCAATCTTAGATATTTATCAACTAAAATTCTTCCAGTGTTATCATGTTCACAAATTATTGATGCAACCATGGGATTGGTAGTTACACCCCCTGTCCAAATAAGGGTAGTGCATGGAATTATTTCGCCATCAGATAATTCTACATGACTCTCACCAGCATCAATAGCTTTTACATTTGTTATAATTCGAATTCCCATTTTTTTTAAATATGCCCTAGCAGATTCACCTAACTTTTTATTAAGTTCAGGTAAAATTTCATTGCTAGATGAAATTAAAATCATATTGATATTCTTATCAATAATTGTATGATATGCTTGTTTTACTGATTTTCTTACAAAATGATTTATCTCTCCAATTATTTCAACTCCAGCAAAACCTGCGCCAACTACAATAAAGGTGAGAAATTTTTGTTGAAGCCCCACACTGCCTGTTTGTGCAGCGATCTCCATCATTAAAAGAATTTGATTGCGTAATTCTATTGCGTCTTCAACAGTTTTGATTGTAAATGAATTTTCTTCTATTGATTTATTGCCAAAAAAATTGTTGATGCTGCCTACAGCCATCACTAGATAATCATATTCTAAAGCATGATTCTTCCCATCAAATTTTCTTGTAATTGTTACTAGTTTCTGTTCTAAATCTATTGAAAGTACATTAGCCTGATAAAATTTGGCACTGGTACAGAACTCTCTAATTGGCATTGTAATTTCTCTGGGATTAAGCATTCCTGAAGCCACTTCTGGCAACATCGGCGTAAACAAAAAATAATTTTTCTCACTCACGATCGTTATACTTGTTTTTTTAACATCTATTTTTTTTTGAAGTTCTTTTAATACATGTATTCCCCCAAATCCCCCTCCTAAAATTAAAATTTTCTTCTTTGATGGCGTATCCGTTTTATGAGTAAAGATTTCATGAGCATCCAATTTTTTTTTAGAATCAAATAGGGTATCGCAATGTAGACAATTGTATGTTTGAGACACGCGTGAAAATCATAGAAAATGAATAAAAATCTATTTCCATTTTAAATTAAGTCAACAAGATAAAGTAATTGAACTAAAAGAAAAATTATATGTCGATCTGAGAATTTTACCCTGAATTATGTTTATCAAACTAGACACAAATCTCAACGATAATTTTTAAATTATTTTTGGGAAAGATAAGAATTAAAAAAAATATTTTTACGAAATTGAGGCTCCAGCCTTTACCAAAACACCACTACCAGAGGTTACAAACAAATTATTGCTGGTAAAGTCAATATCCAAATTTACCCCTGAATTGACTGTCAAGACTGCGCCGCCTTGAACAATAACATCACCTAGGGATGTTGTACTCTGTGTTAATGTAACATCCGTTGTGATTCTGTTTTCATCGTCACAAGCATCACCCATACTATCATTATCCATATTTAGTTGGTTAGAGTTTGGATCAGATGGACAGTTATCAGTAGAATCTGGGATTCCGTCAGAATCTCCATCAACAATAACAACTGCAGATAAATTAAAGATATAAGCAGCACCAGAGTCACATCCGATCGCCACTGGGAAGCAACCATCGTCATCACCCCAAGCCCCTACAATTGTATTGTTGCCCGACATGGCAACAGAATGACCAAAATTATCTCCTGTTCCGCCATCAGATGAGGTAAACAGTGTTACTTCCCCCCAATTATCTACACCGCCCTCGTCTCTCTCAAAGGTGAATGCAAGACCAGCATTCCTGTTTGGAAGACCTACAATAGCAGTGTCGCCAGATATGCCAACTCCGCTGCCAAATCTACTATTTGCTGAAAAAACAGATCCTATAATTTTTTTTGCTTCTCCCCAATTATTTGCACCACCACCATCTCGCTCAAAAATATATGCAGTGCCGGCGCTGGTATTGAGTTCATTATTAAATGGTGCACCTGCAATTGCAGTATCAGCCGATATGGCAACTGAAGTGCCAAATTGATCACCTGCTCCTATATCCGAAGCAGTTATTTTTTTTACCTCTCCCCAATTACCCGCACCACCTTGGTTTCTATCAAAGATGTATACAGAACCTGAGGTTTCACCGATATCATCATTTAATGGAGCACCTGCAATTATAGTGTCACCTGATATTGCAGATGCAGTGCCAAACAGATCACCTTCTGCTTCATCAGACGCAAATATTTTTTTTACCACTCCCCAATTATTTGGCCCACCTAGGTTTCTTTCAAAGATAGATACAGAGCCCCTATTACCTGCTGTCAAACTATTATCAAATGGAGCACCTACAATCGCAGTGTCACCAGATATGGACACTGATTTTCCAAAAGCATCTTGTGCTTCTGCATTAGGTACATGTATTTCTTTTACCTCTCCCCAATTATTTGTCCCACCTAGGTTTCTTTCAAAGATGTATGCAGAACCTGAGGTTTCACCGAAATCATCATGCCGAAAGGCACCTACAATTGCAGTGTCACCAGATATGGCAACTGAAGCACCAAAAGCATCATCTGCTGCTGCATCAGATGCAGTAAGAATTGCAATTTGAGACCAGCTATTACCATTAAACTCAAAGATGTATGCAGATCCCTGCAAGCCATCAAAAAGACCGGCACGACCTGCAATAGCAGTGTTACCAGATATGGAAACTGATTTTCCAAACCAACCATCTTCTATTGGAACAGATGCAGTAATCTTTGCTTCAGTTATGGCAAAGGCATTTTCTGCCGGAAATGAAATACCAAGAATCAAAATGCCTGTAATTATAGATAAAATTATAAATTTACTGTTTTCCACTAGTAGTACCCAAAAGGATTCGAGTTTTCTTTGATTTAAAATGATCTAATGTATTTTCAGTTTGTTACAATTGCTGAAATTATATTTTTCATAATTTTATCCTCGTCCAAAAATATTTCAAATATCCAACAAACAAACTCCCGTTATTCTTTTAATTATGGTGTATTTTCTAGGCGTCGATTGGGGGACTGTCTTTTTACTCTTTGTCGATAAACTCGTTAATACCTTATTCGAAACTCTATTTTTCATAATAACCACTAGATCATTAATCATTTTTTCAATAGTCAATGATGCATCAAATAAAAGCAGTAAAGAAAGGAGTAGACGTGGTTCTATTTAGAGTGACAAACAATCATTCCATTGCTGATTGGTTAGAGTAATTATTTTTTGGGAAGGATGAGAATTGTAACTTTTTGAATATTACACTAGTCAAAGATTAAACTGTGCTAATTATGAAAAACATACAATGACTAAAACAATTCTAGCAACAATCATGATCCTAGGTGCATTAGTTACTGCGGGATTATCTGTTGACCAAGCGTACGCTGACGTCTTTGCAAAATATGATGGAATTGAAGGAGAATCACAGGATTCTACTCATGAAAAATGGATAGACCTGAGCAACACAAGTTGGACTGTCCAACGACCTGACAAAAGTTCTATGACTCCTGTATTAACAACTTCATCCCATTATGAGAAATCCACTGTAAAACTAATGGAATCCATGTTCATAGGTAAAGTATACCCAACATTGGATATAGAATACACTAGAACTCTTACATGTGGTGCAACTGTTACATACTTGACATATGCATTCACCAACGTTTCAATTATTGCGATGGGTGAATCTAGTGATGGAGATGTACCCTTAGTTGCTGCCTCTAATGCATTCGAAAGTGTTAAGATAACTTACTCCGAGTATAATGAAGATGGCTCAGGTCCTGGCGGCTGTGGTGGCAAGAAAGGTAACGTAGAAGCAGACATCATTTTAGGAAAATAACTTCCTACCTTTTTATTTTTTGAAATTATTTTTTGGGAAGGATGAGAATTTGTATTTTAACGTCAATCTCAAATATCAAAGCTGAAACTAAGGATGGTTTGTTAAGTAGAATAAAGTGGTATTGTAGATAGCAATGTCTCAAGGATTTGCATGTAAAACATGTGATGGTGATGTAATAATATCTAAAAGCCCAAATGGGAAGGATTTGTTTTATTGTAACAACAAGTTTTGCATTTTTTTTGGAAAAATGTTAGATTAATTTTTTTGGGAGCAAGTTGTGTATGTGGCATAGACAAAGAAGTTCCATTTGACCATTAAGCAAGAAATATAATTAAAATTATCACTAATCGAAAAAAGCATTCATCCTTAAATTAGATAACTTTGAAGTAATATCGTGACAAAAAGAATAGAAGAAGAATTAGCAGAAATGAATCGATTGAAAAGATTGGAATTGGAATTTCTATTTTTCAAAGCTGGAATGGATGAAACTATGTTACAAAAATATCGTGATGCTTTAACGCCCAAAAACACTATGTCTAAAAATATAGATCCTGATCTTCAATACGTTTGAGCATACACCATATCTCAAAAACAATGTCCTAAATGAGAGTATAAGGAAGAAAAGAGATACTTGCAACA
>DATKZR010000094.1:0-17043 GCA_035527875.1 Nitrosopumilaceae archaeon
GGTGCACTTGCAACACCAACTACTTGAGTAGCATTTACTATATCTTCTCCATTGTCTGCAGTCCACAATATTGTTGTCCTTCCAAGTGGAAATAACGAGGTTGCATTATTTGAAATTGTTGCAAGAGGATTTTCACCATCTAAAACAATTGGAGTTCCTAAATCTTCAATTGATAATGAACCACTTGTAGAATATGTAAGAATATCATCGGGCGCAATAATGTCTAATGCAAATGCATTATCAAAGGCAAAAGGTAGTAAAACAAACATCACCAATATTCTAAAAATTGAAATCAAATTATCATCCAAATTTTTTAATTTAGAAATTCTATAAAAAGCCATAAAAATGTAACAATAAAAAAATTACAATTTAAAAAATTTCAAACGTAAAAAATTGGTTTGATTTTTTATATTTTTTAAAATGAAAAAAGAAGTTTTGCATGTTTTTTGATTCAATCGTTAATTTTAGATCTAATATTTATCAACTAAGGGTAAATGAACTACCAGCTGTTATCAAAAATCCACTTGGTAATGTTACCAATAGTTTGGAACCTAGAGGACAGTTTATGTTAGAATTATTTGTTAAAGTCAATAGCGCCCCATCAGAAACGATCAAGTCTCCAATTAAGGAATGATTGGTGGATACTGTTTTTGATTGTGTTATTTCATTTAGTGGGTCGCATGCATCACCAGTCCCATCCATGTCAAGGTCCTTCTGATCGGCATTAGAAACATCTGAACAGTTATCGGTGTCATTTAGAATTCCGTCATTATCATTATCATCATCTGGATCAATACAAACACCGGCAACTAGAGTTTGGTCACCAATGCAAATAGGATCTGTACAAACTCCGTTGACTATTGTCTGGTCACCTATACAAGTAGGATCAGTACATACTCCGTTGACTATTGTCTGGTCACCTATACAGGTAGGATCAGTACATACTCCGTTGACCACTGTTTGATTACCTATGCAAGTAGGATCTGTGCAAACTCCATCGACTAATGTTTGGTCACCTACACAAGTAGGATCAGTACATACTCCGTTGACCACTGTTTGATTACCTATGCAAGTAGGGTCAACACAAACGTGGTTAACTAAGGTCTGGTCACCGATACAGGTAGGATCAAGACAAGTTTCATCCGAAATAGGAAAATAATTTATTTCTGGATATCGGGCTTGTACACCAAAACACACACCTGAATCTACAATTTGTGGACTTGCGGTGGTTCTATATTGGTCGTTTGTATCCACACCATCTATTATAATGTCAAAGTTTGGCGCTACTGGAGGATCTTGTATCCATGAAATTTGAATGCCATCTGTTACACTAACTACTTCTGTTATTATTGGAAGAATAACACAAACTCCATCGACTACTGTTTGGTCACCTATGCAAGTAGGGTCAATACAGACGCTGTTTTCTAATGTTTGGTCACCTACACACGTAGGATCAGTACATACTCCGTTGAGCACTGTTTGGTCACCTATGCAAGTAGGATCTGTGCAAACTCCATCGACTACTGTTTGGTCACCTACACAAGTAGGGTCAATACAGACGCTGTTTTCTAATGTTTGGTCACCTACACAAGTAGGATCAGTACATACTCCGTTGACCACTGTTTGGTCACCGATACAAGTAGGGTCAATACAGACGCCGATTTCTAATGTTTGGTCACCTATGCAGGTAGGATCAGTACAGATGCCGTTTACTATAGTTTGGTCACCTACACAAGTAGGATCAGGTGGTAGAGAGCCTAAAACAAAATGATCACTAGTCTCATCATACTCTTTGTCGGAATGTGTGATAAGAGTAAAATTATTCTCTGCAAGATATTTCATTTCAGCATCCAACAATATTATAGAAGTACTAAAACCAGGCGAACTAAAATCTAGTGAATTATTATCATTTATTCTGTGATAGTTTATGACGGGAATTTGTTTGACAACTGAGGGGGTATTCAAGGTTGCAGCATTTGCTTCCTGAATAAAATCCTCTAATGTTTCCAGGTCATCGGAATTATCGGTTTCGACATTATTGTGATTATAGTAAGGAATAGAATAACGATTGTTCTCCTGGAAATCACCATTGGAATCATAAGTACTGCAATCAGTTTGGCCAGATCCAGGATAATCACAATAAAGGTAAAACAAATCACCAATGTGACTACGAGAAAACTCATAGTAATTTGAAATATCATTAACCACATCAGGATCATCCCAACCATCATCAAAAGGAAGTGAAAACATATGCACGTCGTTAATTCCAATATCCTCTAAACATTGTATGGCACCACCCAATTCAAATATTCTTTCTGAAGAAGACAAATCCGTAAAATGAGGATGAGTCATTGAATGGGATTGAACATCATGCCCTTCAGATTCTAATGTCAAAAGCATATCTGGAGACATGTAAGAAGAAGAATTCTCATCTATTGATCCACAAATGACCAAAAAAGTAGCGTTTATTCCATATTGATTAAAAATTGGTCTTGCAAGCTCAAATTGACTCTTGTAACCATCATCCAGACTTATCAAGACAATTTTATTTGAAGGATCATTAGCTGCCGGTGCACTTGCAACACCCACTACTTGAGTATCAGTTTTAGTTTGTTGCCCATTGTCTACAGTCCAGACTACAGTTGTCCTTCCAATTGGGAATAATGCTGGTGCATTATTTGAAATTGTTGCAGGAGGATTTTCACCATCAGAAACATTTGGAGTTCCTAAATCATCAATTGATAATGAACCACTTGTAGAATATGTAAGAATGTCATCGGGGGCAATTATGCCTAAAGCAAATGCATTATCAAAGGCAAAAGGTAATAAAATAATTATCATTAACACTGTAATAATTGCAACTGCACTATTGCCCACACTTTTTATTTTTAAATTTGAATAATAAAGTTTAATTTTGTAATAATCATAAAGTTACAATTTAGATAATTTCAAATTTTAAAAAGTTGTGTTGAGAATTTTTTTTGCTATCCTAAAACAAGGATTACTTGGATGATTGAGATATTATTTTCCTATATGTATGTCCACAAAGATTACATGAAATTCTGATCGCCTTTACTGATGCCCTGCCCAATCTAATTTTTGAATTAATTCCTGGAGCGATAAAGGATTTACATTTTTTACAAAATACCATTCGAAGATCATAAGGCATTCGGATGTTATGTCTGGTGCTAATTCTGCGTGCAAGCTGTGCTTGTCGTTGAGAAAGTTCTGGATTTGTTCTAGCAATAGACATTGCATTAGTAATTAGAATCTCCATTCTCTCAAGGGCAATTTTTCTAAGGGCCGGTTTCACATTTACAATTCATAGGTCGCCTAAAAATTGGTTCTTATTTGAAAAAATGCAGTCAGCGGGATTCGAACCCGCGTCACAGGGTTGGAAACCCCGAATACTAACCAGGCTATACTATGACTGCACAAAAAAGAAAACAAGATTTCCTACATAAAAATGGTTTTTTCGTATTCGTATAGTATCCTTGCAACTACAACATGAGCCTCAAAAGTAGAATCCTTTATTGCAATTAATTGATCGATTCTGTTCTGTACTATATCAGAGAATTGTCCTTTTTGAAAACCTCCAATTACCAAGCAGCAATCTTTAGGTAATTTAGAGGCGGTATTTTCAAAGGAATCTTTTTTTCCTTTGCTTGAAAGTCCAATCACCTTTGAAGGGTTTATTTCATCGATTAAATCTGAAAAGGATTTATCTTTAATTTCTAATAATACATCTCCATTAGATTCGATAGTTTTTTCTAAAAATAATTTTTCAATCAAACCGGCAAATCTATGGTATGATTTTGGAAGATGGATATTACTTCCAAAATAAATTACTTTGTCATTTATAGTATGAATGTAAATTTTAATTTCATTTTTTTGGTACAATGGAATGGTTGTTGCCTCTAAGATACAAAAATGAACAAGGTCTGGTCTTCCTCGCTTGATTTCATTTTTCATTCCCTTCATCGCAGCAAAATGCCAAGAGTTATCAAGTAAAATTTCAGAAGGTTTCTTTCCAAGTTTTTGTGCATGTAAAATTACTGAAGGATGTAATTTCAATTCGTTAGGTACAAGTTCCAGGGAAGATTCTGTTAAAATTAGTGAAATCATCTTAATTAATTATTTTGATTTGATTTTTAAATTCATTCCATCCAGACTTTGGATTTCCATTAACATCAACAAGACCAGCATTACAGATGTAGTGGTTTAGTCTTTCAATAACATACTCACTGCTTCCCAATCCAGAACCTCCTCCAACATTAATGCTGGTCTCCCCTATTTCTTGTTGTTCTGTAGCACAGCTACCATCTGGTTTATCATAATACCTGTACCAGGTTAAAAATTCGATATCAGACTCATGTTCTAAATAAAACTCAAATAACTCTTCTATGAAATTCTTTTGTAAAATAGGATTTCCACCCACAAAATCTGATGTACTCCAACTAGTTTCAAAAAATCCAACTTTTTTGTTTGGAACAATTTCAAATACCTTCTGTAAATCTCCCTTGGCTTCCTGAGGAGTTTTTACTATATCATTTAAGGAATCAACTGGAAAGTATGAAAATGCAACAAAATCGCCAATTGCCAAATCACTCACGATATGCCCCAAATTTTTGTTCAACACATTATGTAATGCAAATGAATTTCCAAACTTTACATCAGGATGTTTCTCTTTTAGTTTTTCATAAACTCCGGAAAATAGCTCCTTGTATACTGGAATGTTTTGTTCAGAGTAACGAAATTGAGATTCCGTTTCGCCTGCAATAATTACAGAATCTACGATATGGTATCGTGTAAGAATTGAATCAAGAACATTTACGAGTTTTTCTTCTCCTATAGAGTTTAAAGATGGTTTTCCAATCCAATCAGGAAATGGACCTAGAGTTTCTCCATTAATTACCGAAAAGAAAATTGTCACTTTGAGATCATTTTTTTCATTTAATCCCATCATTACATCTGATTGGCTCCAATCAAATTCTCCTCGCTGAGGTTCGATAATATTCCAAAAAAGGTACACATTACTCCTGCCTATTCCAGTCGATGATGCATCTGAAAAGATTTTATCAACTTGTTGTAATGACACTGACTTATTTGGTGAATTAATTACAAGTCCAATTTTTTCATTAAGTTTTTGATTATTGTTAATTTCTGATCCCGATAAGGTCAAACCTGCAACGACTGCGATAACAATTACGGCTATGCTCACGACTACACCTAGAAATTTTTTGTCCATGTTGATTAAAAAGAAAAAGAAAGTAAAAAAGTTGTTATTGTGTTATCTATCCAGAAGTACAACCACTGTATCCACATTCGATACAGATACTACAGCCCTCTACAAAGACTAGGTTGTTTCTGCAGGTTGGGCACAAGCGGTCTTCAGATACTTCTTGTCTTTGTGGTTCATCTAAAATTTCTTCCTCATGAACTTTGATTTCAAGTGACGCGTTTACCTGAGATTTGACGTATGGATTTGTGATTGTAGTGCGTATATAGTCAGTAACATGCTGACTTGGAACTACATCAAATGTTTTTTGTGCATTTTCACTTGTCATGTGAAGGACCTGTTTATGCCTAGAACCATCACGATATACTGTAATTCCCTTGAGTCCAAACTCATGGGCCAACAAGTAGGCTGACTTTACATCCTCTGCAGTAACATCATACGGCATGTTAATCGTCTTGGCAATGGCATTTCCGATCCAACTTTGCCAAACACCTTGTGCCATGAGATGATCTGCCCAATGTATATCCATTGCAGTGACAAAGACATCTTGCATCCATTGTGGAATTTCATCTAGTCCTTTCAATGAACCATAGTTGTCGGCAATCTTTACAAGAATTTCATCACTATACAATCCAGCTTCTTTGAGTGCTTGCTCAACGATTTTGTTGGTATAGAAAAATCTGCCTACTGTTACTCTTTTTTCAAATACAAGAGCAAATGCTGGTTCCATTCCATTTGAACAATCAGCTATCATCGATAGTGTTCCTGTTGGTGCTACTGTCGTAGTCAACACATTTCTAATTCCATGTTTTTTAATTTTTTCAATTAGAGCATCCCATTCATAGGAGTGTGACTCTTTTGGTTTTTCAAAATATCCCGCAACTGGAATCTTTCCTTCGGGATATTCAGTTTTAGAACATAGCGGGAATTCTCCACGAGTTTTTGCGAGTGCAACACTTTCCTCCATTGAATAGTATGTTAGTGCTTCAGATAGTTTTGATTGAAGATCGTATCCTTCAGGTGAATTGTATGGAATTTTTAATTTGTATAACAGATCTGCGACACCCATTACACCTAATCCAATCCTACGAGATTCTTTTGATGCAACATCTATTTCGGCTACAGGATAATTATTCACATCAATGATATTATCCAAGAATCTTGTTGTTTTTCTAATTGTTTCTTCATATCGTTGCCAATCAAATTCATATTCGCCATCTGCCTTCCTTTTTACAAGATTTGCAAGATTGATAGAACCTAGGTTACATGATTCGTATGGATAAAGACTTTGTTCACCACATGGATTTGTGGCTCTTAATGGAGCTTGTCTTGCTTTTGCAAATACATTGTACTTGTTAATTTGATCAAAAAAGATCAAACCAGGTTCTGCGCTCTTCCATGCAGATAATGCTATCAAATCAATTAATTGGTGTGCGTTTATTTCTTTGACTGGTTTCTTATCACGAGGACTACGTAGCATGTAATTTCCGTCTTCAGTGTTTACAAGTGAATGCCAAAAGTCTTCCCAGATTCCAACACTAACATTAAAGTTCTCAAGAATTCCAGGTTGTGTTTTATTTGTAATGAATTTTTCAACATCCGGATGCCATGCTTCAATAATTCCCATATTAGCACCTCTTCTCTTTCCACCCTGTTTTACAACTTCAGTGACGGTGTTTATGATATTCATGAATGATACTGGTCCTGATGCAACACCAGATGTTGATGCAACAATATCGCCTTCTTCACGAAGATCAGAGTAATTAATCCCAACTCCACCTCCAGATTTGAAAATTAACGCCGCATCGGATGTAGATTTCATGATTTGTTCCATACCATCTTCCATTCCAAGCACGAAACAGGCTGAGAGTTGTCCTAATCTACCTCCAGCATTCATCATTGTAGGAGAGTTTGGAAGGAAATCCTGAGATTTCATCATCTCAAGATATTCTGTGATTCTATCAGCATAGGAATCCAATTTCTTGGCTGCAATCAGTGTAAGCATTTCCTTAAAGCTTACCTTCATTTGACCATTGTTTGCAAGTGTGATGTAATGGTTTATCAGAGATCTGAAATGCCACTTGTTGAGAAAGTACTCTCCAACTTTGAATTTATAGTCAAAGTTGTCTAGTTTTTCCAGATAGATTTTTGCTTCGTCAATATTTTGAATTTTATTTCCTGATTTATCAAAGACTTGACCATCATAAAGAATATCACCTATTCCTACCAAAATAGCAACTCTCTCAAACATTTGAGTGGGAGATTCAGTAATTTCGTTTTTTCCATTTCTGAAAAGATATCTAGATGCCAAAACTCTTAGACAGTTTAGATCAAATTTCTTGGAAACAGGATCCAAAGCTTTGCTGTTTAATACTTTCATCTTTTCATCTCTTAATTTTCTTCTTTCGTGTCTGTAAACGATATAGGCTTTTGCGATATCACTATTACCACTGTCAATAAGAGTAGATTCTACAATATCTTGAATATCCTCAACACTAGGTGATCTTGTGTTTGTGAATCCTTGCTCCACTAATTTTTGCACAACTTTATTTGCTAGTTGATCTGCCAGCCCACGATCGGCTTTAGATGTGGCTGATAATGCCATAAAGATGGCATTTGAAATTTTATTTTCATTGAAGGCCGTTACTACACCACTGCGCTTACGGATCTCATTGATGGTACTTTCAATTTGTGAATTATCCAATTATAATCTCCTCGAAAGAGGTATAATGAATATGGATATAACTTGTGTGCTCGAAAAATTTTGATCTGGTCCCCTTTACTTGTCAATTTTTTTAATACCATTACTATGAAATTCATACCGGCACAACTTATTCGACATAATGATGATGGTATAATTATAAATAGCCTTAATTTTTTGGAAAATGATCATAAATAGTTTTGAAACTACGAATTTCAGACTATGTAAGGTGACTTACACTTGGGACATTTGTCAGTGAACTGTTCTTCCTTAAAGCCACACTCTCCACAGATTGCCGTATTCCTTACTGGTTTGAAGGAATTCGTCAACTCTGCTGTTTTCTCAATTGATTTTTTTATATCTTCAATTTTAGCTTCATTGTCAATTTGCAAAATAACTGAAAGACCACCATTTAGAATCTTTGAAAATTTATTGCACTCTACGATTTCCTCACTTTTGCTAGTATAGCCACCAATTTCAGAGGCATTAAGGATTATTCCTTGTGTATAGTAATCAAGATCTCCTATATTTAGAGCAGAATTCTTACCATATTTTTCACCATCAAGGTTAGCAAATCTGGTAGATCCCTCAGTCTCAATCATAGATATGAGAACTGGATCACCTAGTTCCTTGCCTTTTTTGGCGCCAACATCTACTGCTGTCTCTATTACTTTATGAAGTATTGCACGACCATCCTTGTTTTCTTTATACCCTAGAATGTTAAAAACTGCTTCTTTTAGACCGACAAGATTTACAACAAGTGAGACTGAACTTCTTTGCATGTATTGTGTGTTCTTTGCAAGGATTGGATTTAATCCTCTTCGTGTAAGATCAGAAATGTCCTTCTTTCTTATTGCCATAGAAGATAATGCTGGTTTCATTAGTAATGCAAGTCTTGCTCTAAAGTAGGTTTCATCTTTGTTTGATTCAAATGCAAGTCTTGGAAGATTTATCGAAACGGACTGCAATGTAATTGCAAGTGGTGCAGTGGTTTTAGTTGGACCATTTGTAATTCCATAGCTTGAAATTTGATTCTTTGCAAATGTTACCTTTCCACCATTTGAAATTATTTGGGCAATTTGCTCTGAAACATCAGTAATCTTACCTTTGGAATAATCTATAATCAAACCAATTTTTGGAATTGGTGTTATTTTTGTATAATTTTGGTATGCATTTATTATTGAATTAATAATTTTTGAATCAGATCCTAAAGCAAGTCTAATTGAAACATTAGTACTTACCTTGTTGTAATTTGATGTTGTAGATGCTGTAGCAAATGCATTTGTTAATTTTTGTTCGAATTCTTGAGGGTTCTTTGAATATTTACTAAACAATGAAACAAGTCCATCAAGAACAATTTCTTGTGAAGCTTCTTTTGAAAGTAGAGAGATTATTACTGATAGAGAAGATGTGATATCATCAAGAGATTTTGATGCGGGCACTCTTGACACATCAAGATATTTTCCACCAAGAATAATTCCATCTTCAATGAGTTCTTTTACGTTTACAAAAATCGTATCTGGAATAATTGACCATATCCCTGGATTTGTAATGTGTAAATCTCCAGAAAGATGAGAATCAGCAACATCTTTTGGCAAGGTGTTGGTTAGTAGATGTTCTGCAAATACTTGCTGACCGGTACTGAATAACAAGCCATCTGCTCCATTTCCAGCATTTTCTAAATTTGTGAGCATTTGATGGATATCATACACAGGTAAGCCTAGGCGTGCCAGTTTATTGCGATACTCCTCGTGACCGTGCTCTAAAAGAACAGAGTTGACCATCTCTCGTATTAAAGAGCCAGTCAGATATGTTGTCTGATACTTGTAAATTCTATTTTCAACCTCTTCAGTTATTTTTTGGGCTAATTCTAATGGAAGACTTCCTTCTCTAACAAGAGATTGAATGATTTTGTGGGAGTTGAATTCCTCAATGGATTCATGAGATGTTCTAACATACATTTTCCCACTTTCAATAATTGACCTTTCTTCAATTTGTCTTGCTAAGCTTAAAACAAGTTTTCCAAGATTTGTGATAGTGTAACGTCTTTCAGATTTATTTAATGCAACAAGTGATTGTCTTAATAATTTTCTAAGATGGTATGCAAATTTGCCACTCTCTTTTTTCGATTTGAATCCCGCAAGTGATTTTAATTCAGAGTAGGTTAAAGGACCTTTAGAATTTAAAATTCTCAAGATATCAATTCTGTTCGGACTTGCCATGACAGAAAAGATCATTCTGACTCGCTTTGATGTAGATTGAAGAATACTACCTTTCTTTGGTTCCTCTAGTTCATCTAGATCCTCTAGTTCCTCGGCCATATCCATATTCATGAATAAAAAAAAGGGCTAATTAAGACTTGTGACTGGATAATTTTTTTTTGAGAATTAGATCAAGTTTTTGGTTTTGGTTTATTTTTTTAAAAATTAGATCATTTTTTGATCTGTTTGATCATTTTTTGATCTGTTTGATCATTTTTTGATCTGTTTGGATCATTTTTTGATCTGTTTGGATCATTTTTTGATCTGTTTGATCATTTTTTGATCATTTTTTTATAAAAATTTGATCAATTTTCTTGAACGTCAAGAGAAAATTCTGCAGTTGATAATGCTTGTCCACATGAAGGACATTTTCCATTGTAAGGATTTAAGACATCTTTTAGAGCTTTGAGCATTTTCATATTTGTGATCTTTTCACCGCATTTTCCACATGTAACTTCTACAGACATGAAGATGATCAGAAATGCAAAATAATTAAGAATCGATTATGATTTTTTTTTATAACTTTACTAAATTAATTTACTGCTTTTCTATGATGATTCCCCGTTCATCAAAACCAGTTATTTTAGCTCTGGCTCCAACAGGTAGATCTGCAGGTGTAGAGATATCTGCCATAAATCCTGAAATTCTCAATTTAACATTGTCCAAAAGCATCACCACAAAGGCGTATGGAGTATATTTTTCAAAGCCTGCAGGAGCGACTGTAATTATAGTATAAGTAGCAATTGTGCCTGTGCCATCTAAAAGGACATCCTCAAATCCCTTACTGCCACATTTTAGGCAATAATATGCTGTAGATAAATGAAGATAACCACAGTTGGTACATTTGTGAGTTAGGAGTTTACCTTGTTTAGCATTTTCAATAACTTGCTCTTCAACAGACATTTTATACACTCTGGAATATATGAACAGCACAACTTGCCCCTGTTGCACCAAAGTTATGAGTTAAACCAATTTTTGCATCTTTAACAGTTCTTGATCCTGCTTTTCCAGTTAGTTGATCAAATACTTCTACTACTTGTCCAATACCAGTAGCTCCAATTGGATGTCCCTTTGATTTAAGACCACCTGAAGGATTAATTGAAATGTCTGAATTTAATTTTGTTCTGTCTTCTCTAACGGCTTGAACACCTTTTCCTTTCTCAAAGAATCCCAAATCTTCAATGTCAACTATTTCTGCAATTGTAAAGCAGTCATGTACTTCTGCAAAGTCTATATCTTTTGCAGTAATACCTGCCATATTGTAGGCTGCTTCAGATGCGATCTTTGTACTGGGAATTGTAGTTAAATGTTCACGCCCTTGTAATGCAGCTGGTGATCCACCTCTACCTGAACCAATTACTTCGATGTAATCACCTCCATGCGCTTTTGCAAACTTTTCAGAACATAGTATAACAGAGCTTGCACCATCAGAGAATGGGCAGCAATCATAAAGCTTTAGAGGACTTGCAACTACTGGAGAATTCATTACATCATCAATTGTAATCTTTTTTTGCATGTGAGCTTTTGGATTTAATAAACCATTATCATGATTCTTTACTGCAACTTTTGCAAAGTCTTCCTCTGTAGCATCAAACTCTGTCAAGTAAGCTCGAGCCATCGATGCAAACAATCCTGGAAATGACGCACCAGCTTGACCTTCATAGAAATAGTCTGAACAGTATGCAAAGTAAGTTGTGGTCCATTCAGTTCCTGTGTGAGTTACTTTTTCAACACCAGTTGCTATAAGACAATCATAAAATCCTGCTGCTATATTTGCATAAGCCTCTCTAAAAGATACAGAGCCACTTCCACATGCAGACTCTATTGTCAATGATGGTCTATCGGGGATTCCCAATCTGCTCATTAAGACAGGTCCGATATGTACTTGCTTATCTGCAACTCCGAAGACATTTGAAATATAGGATGCTCCGATCTCTTTTGGGGAAATTCCTGCACTTTCTATGGCTGAAACTGATGCTTGAGTAGTAATATCTGCTAAACTTTCTGATAATTTTCCATATTTGGTGCTGCCTGCGCCAAGAACACAAACCTTTTCCACTAACAAGACTGACAACATTCCCTATAAAAATCGTTTTAGTAAAATAAGTAGAAAAAATTGCCTACAAAAAAAATACAGCTTCAAACTATTCAAATAAAGAAGAAAAAGGAAAGACATACTGTAAAGTTTACAAAGTCCAAAATCTTGATCTTCAAAAAAGAGATTGCACAATATTATGATAGTAATGGATTTCTTTCCTGGTCGTATAAAGAAAAAAAGTACGTAATTTTGGGAACAAACACCCCAAAGAAAGGATTGGTAGAATGTCCAGAGTGTAAGATTGGTCAGTTAATGGTAATTCGATCAAGAACAACCAGAAAAAGATTCATGGGATGTTCAAACTTTTATGGTGGGTGCAAAGCATCGACTCCCCTATTACAAAAGGCAAAACTTCGGGCAACTAAAGTGGCATGTGAGGAATGTAAATGGCCTATGATAATTTTTCGCTATTCACGAAAACAAAAATGGACTAGACAGTGTTCAAACTTTAAATGCAAAACTAGAAACCCTAAGCCTTCAAGTTAGGATAAACATCTGTTCTTCTGTTTTTAAGTAAAGGTAAAACTTTGCGAATTGTTTTTATCTTTTTTAAATCAATGTCAACGTAACCAATTCCTTGTCTCTTTTTCATATCAAGTAAAATTTTTCCATATGGATCAACTACAAGACTTCGTCCACAGTAAATATTCCCCACGTGATCAGGTGCTACAACATAACAACCATTCTCAATTGCTCGAGTCTTGTTCATTGTTAACCAATGTTCTTCTTTCTGGTCACCCTTTACCCATGCAGAGGGTACAACTAAAACTTCAGAACCTGCAACTGCAAGGGATCTGGACATTTCGGGAAATCTCAAGTCATAGCAAATCAACATTCCTACTTTACCAATTGATGTATTGACTGGTTTTGTAATCTTTGATCCTGATGTCATCTTGTCTGACTCTTTAAATCCCAACGCATCATAGAGGTGAATCTTTCTGTAAGTTGAGATTATCTTGCCTAATTTGTCAATTACAAATGAAGTATCATAGACACGGTCTTTTTTTGTGCTCTTCTCATAAAATGAGCCTATCACCTGGATATGTTTTTCCTTTGCTGCCTTTGCGATTGTATTAACAAAATTACCTTTTATTGTTTCAGCCATACCTGCCAATTGTTTTGGTGATTGAGAAGCGTTTGTGTAAAACATCATAAATTCTGGGAATGCTACAAGTGCTGCTTTGTTTTTTGCTGCTTTTGAAATGAAATCAAGTGTTTTTTTTAGATTAGTTTCTTTGTTAGTAGAGGCCTTAAACTGGACTACTGCTACTTTCATAGGATCTGTAATTACAAATGAGAATAAAAGTATAGAGAAGCCTGTTGGTATTTGTAACTAGTAATAAATAGTTCAAATTCGTAGTAAATTTATGACACAAAGTAAATGTCCATACTGTGAATCTCTGTTTGAGAATAATGAGCAATTATCAACGCACATTGATAAAATTCATAACAATGCAGATGCTATAGGCGACACCCAAAAATTCTAAGTTTCTCATCTGGAATTATTTTAAGATGGTACAATTAGATAATGTGTCGTTTTTAACTAAGCCAAGGCATCCTAAATTATCTATCAGATCATTATGTGTACGCATTTTCTTATTACTGGAAGAAAAGTACACAAGGTTTTTTTTAAAAAATAATTAAAGTTGGTTTCCAGCCAAAAACCAGTTTTCCTTTGGATTATCTTCAAAGACTACAATTACGTGGTTCTCTTTAGTTTTTAGAATTTCTACAGCGGACTTTGTAATTGCCTTTGCGTATTCGTCTTTTTGTTCTTGAGATCTTCCAGGATACATTGATACTGTTATCAAGGGCATAAGTGATTTGAAATATTTCGTTGATTTATTCTTTTGAGTCAGTAATCTTGTCTATATCCATAACGAGTTCCGTACGTAAAATCAGAAGAGTGTGTTTTCTTGTAAAGGTAACCTGTTGCAAGGCCAACTACGAATCCCCCAATGTGGGCAAGATATGCCACACCTCCACCTGCAACACCAAACCCACCTATGAAAAATGGAAGTAAATTTTGAAAGACTAACCAAAATGGCAAGAACCATCTTGCTTGAATGTGCATCATTCTCCAAAAAAATCCCAACATCAAAAACGTCTGAATTCTTGCTTTTGGAAAAATAACCAAGTAAGCACCTAGCACTCCGGATATTGCGCCAGAAGCTCCTACTGCAGGAATTGGACTAGTTGCATCACCCATTATATGCAATAGACCTGCAAGTACACCCCATAGTAGATAGATGCCAAGAAATTTTAGTTTGCCAAACTTTTGCTCAATGTTATCACCAAATATCCACAAAAATAACATGTTGCCTCCAAGATGCATAGCACCGCCATGCAAAAAGGTAGAACTTAGAAGGGAAATGTATGGCGTATTAGGACATTCGATAACTTCTGGCCCCGCACCAAAATCAATAGTTGAGACAGTTGCACCTGTAACACAATTTGGTACAGCCCCCCAATTGTAAAATAATGAAAATGCGTTTTCGTTTGTAAATTCAAGAAATTGTCCCGTGTAAACTACTTCGATAAAAAATACAATTACATTGATAATAATTAATGCATAAGTTACCATCGGTTTGAATCCAGGTGGATGGGGATTCTCATCACGTATAGGGAGCATTAGATGTTTAGCCTCAATAAAAATCGTATAGGGAGCATTAGATGTTTAGCCTCAATAAAAATCGTATAATAACATTATTCAGTTAGAAACTTGCAAAATTCTATTTTGGATTAAGTATTGCAACCCTTGAACAAAGGTTTCATCATCAATTTGTCCTTCTGCCCACCAACCTGTATTATTTTTAATCCAAGCAGGGATTTCTTGAGAGTCTGAAGACTCTTGTTGTGTTTTTGGTATTAGTAGAATGTCATTTTTAATCAAATATTGAATTCCTTGAATGAATGTTCCATCATCAATTTGTCCTTCTGCCCACCAAGCTGCATTGCTCCGAATCCATTCAGGAATAACTATTTCATTATTTAGAATTTCCATTCTGTCAATTACCATTGGAATTGATGTGCTTGCCAGATTATTACCATTAATATTTTTAAAATTAAGATATACAATACCGCTAACATCGCTTGGAATTGTAATTTCTATAGTATTGTGTTGGTTTTTAGAATCTGTACTTGTACCGCTTTGTTGATGAATAGTTTTTCCAATTGTAGTCATTGAAAAATCATATGTTACAGCAATAGGTGTATTTTTTAGAAAAACATCCATTATGTTAAAATTAATTTTGGCATTAGAGTTTGATTGCAAGTTCTCAGGCTCTGATGATACAAGTACTCGGAATTGCCCATTTGCAGTTACCGAGCTTAGCTGAATTTCATCTGAGTTTGGTTTGATGGTAAAATCCATTCCTTTTTGGTTTTCAGTTTGATTGTAAATATTCCATAATTCTTTTTGATTAATAATAAAATGAACTACTCTCCTTTCTGAGAAAAAATCATCAATTGTAATAATATTATCAGAGAGCTTTACATCATTAATGTACATTGAAAATCCAGAAACTAGTAAATCTCCAAATGTTTTTGAAAAAACTAATTCCTCATGCACTATTGACGTTTGGTTAATGTTACCAAAACTCCAATCAAAAGGCATGGAAAAAGAAATTTCTCGTATTTCAGGATTGTATTGGAAATTACTCAATTCGTCATAAAATGTGATGGATTGAATAATTTGGGTACCAAAATTGGGATCATTGATCTCGTGGTTTTTTGTTTGTGGAATTGAAATTCCTGATTTGAATTCTATTGGTTTATCTAATTTTTTTGAATATCCATCTGCAGTAAGAATACTAATATTAAATTTGTAAAGTCCACCCTCACTTAATCTAGGTCCTTTAACATGAACCATTCTTGAATCAAGACCTAACAACGAGCCAAAAATATTTCCTTTTTTTCCTTCTACAATTTGAATTGAATTTGTATCTTCGGAAACAAAATTAAAAACTATAAATCCATTATCTGCTCGAAATTCTTTTTCAAAAAGAAATTGATTTCCACGTTCAGATTTAATTAAAAATGTTACATCTCGTAAAGTGATTTTTGAATTAAAGTCAATTAGTGAAATTGAAATTTGCTGATCATCATTTTCCTCAGGATTATTTGTTGATGATGAGATTTCCAATGTTACTAGTTTTCCGTTCAAATCTACAGGAGGAAATGTTTCAGCCCCTAATCCGTGACCATAAACATCAAGGGTTATTGGAGTAATTATGGAAACAACTAATAAGATTATTAGAATGGAGAATTTTCTTTCCAAGAGTAATTTTAATTCTATAACTTTCTATTTAAAAATCTAGACTGAATTATTCTCAAGTCCATTTGATTGGATCTTTTTTCCATATTTGTTTTCCATCAATAGTGATATTATCTTTTTCTTCAAAAACAGTATGCCACCTTCCGTTGTCTGGAAAAATTTTGTTCATCTCTTTTACTTTTTTATTAGTGGGAGCTTTATTCATTAGAGCACCCCATCTCATGTTTGGAACCTTTGGCATGATATCATTGATGTCTTTCATTATTTACCCTACTCAAAATTCATTTAAAAATCTATGACTCTATCTTCATGATTCCTTCTTTGATAAGAAATTGGATTCCTTGAACAAAGGAGTTATCATCAATGTCACCATTTGCCCACCAACCTGCATTATTTTTAATCCACTCTGGAATTTCATTTCCGCCAGAGCCTGGGCCTTGAGTAGTTGGAGGAATCTTCATGATTCCT
>DATKZR010000095.1:0-7566 GCA_035527875.1 Nitrosopumilaceae archaeon
GGCATATTTGGTATGTCCCAATTTATGTTCGATATTTTTTCTAGTCTGCCACCTTTGACTTGCATAGTAATGCATCATCTTTAGTTCATCTTCATTGAGTATTGGACTAATTCCATCTCTAAAACCACCATGCATCTTTTCACCTAAATCATCTTGGATTCCAACGTACCGAATGGAGGAATCAATACTCATGACATCATCATACAGTTTATCAAAATTCAATGATTAGTTGATCCATATCTTCTATTAAAATTAGGCCCAAAACTGTGAATTAATGTTTCATAACTAAACCATTGAAAATCAATATTCAGTATGACATGGAGAAATTACTTTTTGGGAAGAACAAAATGAAAAATTCTTTCTATTTGTGTGGTTTAGAAAATGAAAACTAACTAGGCGATTACAAACGTTATGAATTAGCTAATTAAATATATACAATTAAGTTCAACTACTGGTATGTCTGATGAACAAACTCGTGAGACCACTGATATCCTAGATCATCAGAACGAAGCCTTTGTAAAAGGAAATGTTGATGAAATTATGAAAGATTTTTCTGAGCAATCCTTACTGTTTACCCCCGACGTGGTATTGCAGGGCTTAGATAGCATCAGAAAATTTTACACTGATGTGACATCTAATATTCTGCCTCCTGGCTCGGACTTTAATCTAAGCAAACAAGAAGTTAGAGGACAAACAGCATATATCGTCTGGTCTGCCGAATCAAAAAATTATCGTTTCCCTTTAGGAACTGATACATTTTTTATTAAAGAGGGAAAGATTATTGTCCAAACATTTGCAGCAAAAATTGAGTCAAAATAGACTTGGAATTATTTTTTTGGAAGGATAATGATTTAACAACTACCTTAATCTAAAATTATCATACAATGGGCGCAGGAAAAATAGCTGGAATTGGAATTGCTGCAATTATTATTGGAATTGTGATTGTTTATGGAGTTAGTGGAGTTGACACCGAGGTTGCAGAATTACCTGGCTCTACAGAATCTCCAGTCCAAGAAACCTCAGGACTATCTGGCGAGGTCAATATTGGATTAATTTTGCCACTTTCTGGTGATTTGGCTACTCATGGAGAAGAAAACTGGGAAGGCTCAAAATTAGGAGTTGTTGATTTTAACAAACATTTAGAAGAAATTGGAGCTCCCTGGAGTCTTAAAATGACTTCTGAGGATTCTGCCACAAGTCCAGTAATTGCTCTTGAAAAACTAACTTCACTAAATGCCAAAGGTATTGGAATTGTAGTTGGTCCTGAAACTAGCTCTAACATTAGAAACATCAAAGGATATTCGGATTCAAACAACATGTTGCTTATTAGCTGTTGCTCATCTGCTCCTGCTTTAGCAATTCCAAATGATAGTGTATTTCGATTGGTTCCAGATGACTCAAACCAAGGAACCGCACTTTCAAAATTAATTCAGAATGAAGGAATTGAGGTCATTGTTCCTGTATGGCGTGGCGATACTTGGGGCGATGGACTAAGTGCTGCTACAACTGGTTCGTTTGTAAAGCGAGGTGGGGCAATTGATGAAGGTGTAAGGTATAACCCAGAGTCCCCAGAGTTTTCAGCATCAACATCACTATTGGCTGAAAAAGTTAGAGGATATGTAGATGAGTATGGTGCAGATAAAGTCGCAGTATTATTTTTAGGATTTGCAGAGATTTTACAATTTACACAATCAGCTTCACAACATGAAGTTCTTGATGATGTAAGATGGTTTGGACCAGGGGCAAACACCAAAGAGCACAAATTAATTGAGGATCCAATTGGATTAGAGTTTTCAACTGGTGTGCAATTTACCACAGTTCAAGTTGCAGCATCAAAAAACCCAACCTATGAGAGAGTTCAAGCACACCTTACAGAGCAGTTAGGACGAACTCCAAATACATTTGTCCACTCTTCATATGATGCAGTATGGATTATTGGTCTTTCAATGCTTGAAACACAAAGTAGTGATGTTAGCGCTATAAAGGCAATACTTCCTGAGATTGCCGAAAACTATAGTGGTGCAATTGGTCCAACAAAGCTAAATGAGGCAGGAGATTTGGCACAAGCTGACTATGAAGTCTGGGGTATCAGGGGTGGTGATTGGGTGTTGCTTGGAAAATATACGCAAAGTGACGACTCTATATCTATGATTTAATTCTCCAAACTTGAATTTATTAAATTAACATCAATTAACCAATTCCCAGGTATAGTTTTCCTAGCTCTGGATGAGACAACAACTCTTCAGGTTTTCCATTAAATACTCCTTTACCATTTGCAAAAAGATAGACATAATTTCCAAGAGCAAGTGCCCGCTTTACATTTTGCTCTACTAAAATTATTGTAATTCCAAAATCATCTCGCATTTGTCTTATTTTGGCTAGGACCTCATTTGCGAGTTTTGGAGAAAGACTAGCAGTTGGTTCATCAAATAACATTACATTTGGGCGTCGAATTAGAGCCATTCCCATTGCAAGCATTTGCCGCTCACCACCGCTGAGGGTATGAGATTTTGATTTTTCATATTTTTTTAAGGCCGGAAATGTCTCAAATATTTCAGGCATTCTTTCAGAAACTGTTTTGGAATCAAGTGTATAGCTTGCCATAACAAGATTTTCCTTTATTGTAAGATTTGAAAAAATGTTATTTACCTGCGGAAGATATGCAATTTTTTTTCGAGCCACTTCGTGTGGTTCAAGTCTGGTAATGTTGTTTCCTTCATAACTAATTTTGCCAGAATATACATTACACAACCCAAAGATACTTTTTAGTAGTGTACTTTTTCCACTGCCATTGGGACCAACTATAACTGTGATCTCTTTTTCTTTTGCCTCAAAGTCTACACCAAATAGTATGTGGCTGTTGTTATATCCAGATTCCAACTTTTCTACGCGAATTATTGGTTGGATTGTTTTTTGTGACATTATTCCCCCATGTAAGACTCTACGACTTTGGGATGTTTTATGACTTCATCAGAATCTCCTTTTGCAATAATTTTTCCTTGATTCATTGCAAAGACAAAATCAGCATATTGCAATGCAATATCTAGTCTATGCTCTACTATCAAAAAGGTAATTTTTTGCTCTTTGCAAATGTTGACTATTTTCTCAAATATCACATGAGCCAAGGTTGGATTAACACCTGCAATTGGCTCATCCATTAAAATCATTGAAGCACCAGACATCATTGCACGTCCTAACTCCAAAAGTTTTTGCTGACCCCCACTTAGATTCTGGCTAAGTGTGTCTTTTTGTTCAGCAAGATTTACCATCTCCATAATCTCCATTGCTTTGCCATCGATTTTTGTCTCGTCATTTTTCCATTTTGATTTTAGAGGTGCCATTAGAAATGATTCACCAGAGTTTCCAGCACTTGATACCAAAAAATTCTCCCTAGTTGTAAGATTGTAAAATGGCTGAGGTATCTGCCATGTACGAACAAGACCTGCCTTGTAGGTGTCATAGAGTCCTTTGTGAGTAATGTCTATGCCGTCAAAAACTATCTTGCCACAATCTGGTTGTAAGAGTCCTGAGATTACATTGATCAGAGTCGTCTTGCCACTTCCATTAGGTCCAATTAGTTGATACAGTTTTCCCTGCTCAATTTCCATGTCAATTCCATCTAAAACGTTCAGACCGCCAAAATGCTTTGAAACCCCAGATATTGATAAAATGGCCATCACAGACTCAAAGGCGTAAAGAAATTAAGGGTTTTCTATCTCCAAATGGTGGTTTGGCCTTTGATCCAATATTTTCTGATGCTATAATTTTTGGAAGCCTATTGGCACTTCTTTCTATTGGCCTTACACTAACATATCTTACAACTAGAGTGCCAAACTTTGCACATGCATCATTTGCAACAATTGGAGTTTACATTGCACTAATTGCAACACGAGTGTGGGAGAGCACACCATATGTTGCAATTCCAATCGCATTTGTAATTTCAGGACTAGTTGCAGTTGCATTATATAATTTTATTTTAAAGCCGTTGATTAGAAAAGGGGCATCACAAGCAATTCAAATGGTTGCAACACTTGCATTTGATTTAGTTGTTATTGCACTGCTTAACATTACAGCAGATTTCATTGTAAAGACATACCAGATTACATCGCGAGAGTTTTCTCTTCGAAGTTATGATGTAGAGTTTATGGGAATGCCGTTAATTGTTTTTGCAGCACCTGTTGCAGTTGTAATTTTAGCAATTACACTGCACATTATATTGAGAAAAACAAAGTTTGGAATTGCAATGAGGGCAACTACTGAGAACCCTGATTTGTCTGGAACTGTTGGGATTAATGTAAAATTAGTGTATGCAGTATCATGGTTGTTGGGCGGAGGTCTTGCAGGAATTGCAGGGTCACTAATGTCATTGTGGTTTCAAGGAGATCCTAATTTAGGCCCACAATTAATCCCAAGTGTTTTTGCAGCATCAATTGCTGGTGGATTTTTGAGCATTTATGGTGCAATTGCTGGCGGAATACTAGTTGGATTAACAGAAGTTCTAGGTACTAGGTTTTTAGCCGGAGAATTTGGTTCTTGGCTAATTGCGTATAGACCACTAATTCCCTTAGTGTTTATCGTAGTTACATTACTACTAGCCCCAAGGGGCCTTGCAGGAATAAACTGGTCAAAATTGAGGAGACATGGCACTAGGATCTGAGATAATATTTCTGGTAGATCTGCTTGCAATTTTTGCAATCTACGTTATTGTAAATCTAAGCTTAAACTTGGAGTTTGGATACACTGGCATTCCAAACTTTGGTAAGGTTCTAGCAGTTGGTGCTGGGGCCTTTGTTGCAGCCTCAGTTCCAGGTAGGATTTTTGCAGGAATCGCAGGAATTGAAGGGGACTACATTGAGAACAACCTTGCGATAGTTTCTCAGATTAATGTCTGGCTGGTTGATAACACTGGAATTGGAATTGTCGTATTTTTCCTAACTTTAGCTGTTGCAGCTGCAGTTGGAGCAGGACTAGGATTGCTGACATCATACCCTGCAATTAGATTACGTGGTGATTACTTGGCAATTACACTTTTAGCATTTGGTGAAAGTATTAGAATAATTGGAAATAATTTTACACCACTAGTTGGTGGAACACTTGGAGTACAAATACCAGATCCTTTATCATTTTTGCCTGATGAATTACGTTTTTCAGTGGCTACAGTTGGGTTAATTCTAATTGCAATTGTAGTCTTTGTGTACAGTGAGAAGATGATTCGCTCACCACTAGGACGAATGCTTCGAGCAGTTAGAGATAATGAAGTAGCAGCTGAATCTCTTGGAAAAGATGCCACGCAAATTCGAGTGAAAATTATAATGGTATCAGCTGGAATTGCCGCAATTGGCGGAGCACTTTATGCGTTTTATGTTGGCGGAACAATTGCATTTGCATATGATAGAGCAAGCTGGACATTTTGGCCATTTTTGATGATACTAATTGGAGGATTAGCAAACAACAAAGGAGTATTAATTGGAACACTGCTGTTTGTTACTTTGCGAAAGTTTATCATATTTTTCAAAGACTCTTTTCAAGGGTATGTGCCATTTGATGTGGTATGGCTTGACTTTTTATTGCTTGGAATAATTTTGCTTGTAGTACTATTGTATAGACCACAAGGAATATTTGTTGAGAAACCAACACCAACAATTTCTGTAAATGAGAATTCATCAGGGTTTAAGAAGATATTTAATTTGTTTTTTAAATAAATTTTCTTCAAGCAAAGCTAAATGGAATGCTAATTAGCGAAGTAATAATGCCCACCAAGATTAAGAGTCCAAATGCTTTTCCTGTACTAAATCCATGAACGGTCTTTATGGCCTTAATTGAAACAATTATTCCCCATATGGCAAATCCAATTGCCAAAATTCCAAGCAAGATTGCATACCCAATAAATGAACCAAGTACTGAAAAAGCATCTTCATCAGTAATTTGCGGATCTAAAAGGCTTGAGGGCTCAATGGATGTAAAAGAGATCCACATAAAAAAAAGCAATATACCAACTATTATTGTAATTGGAATTACGACAGCATTAATGTGAAAAACTACTGAAAAAACCTTTTTCCAATTTACATTTCCGTCAAGCTTTTTTCCAATAAAATAATACAATGTTGCTGAAACAAACCCACTAAATATAGTTGAGACAATCGATAATACTACAGATGATTCCTCCAGGGGAAAGCTATTATCGATATTATCTGTCCCCTCTATTTCAAAATAAGCATCATCGAGAGGAATCATTACTAGTGGAAGAATGGCCAATGCCCCAAGAATAGATGAAATAATTAGTAATGCAATGGATTGAGAAAAGTACTTTTCTTCATTATCCCGTATTTGTGAAAACGCAGAATTTGGTGAAGTAATAACTCGTAAAATTATACCAAGATCAAAGGAGGACAAGAAACAAATTTGATTTTATTAGAAAATTGATAATCATTTTGAGCGAAATCTTCCATTAAGAACAGTTGAAAAGTTTGATTAGTCTATTAGGAATATCCAAATTTCAGTTCCCCTTGTGGTTTTGAAATTATTTTTTGGGAAGGATAAACTATGCCAAATTATCATCAATGTGGGGTATAAATCATGACTGACTGGATAATGATCGAGGCAAAGTTTCCAAACAAATGCATATTGTGTAATGAGCAAATAGATATTGGTGATACTGCATATTGGAAGAAAGGAGAAGGTCTGAAACACTATCCAGAATGTACGATTGGATTTAGAGAATCTGATTCTAGGCTGATAATTTTTGATGAAGATGATGATTTGTAGTGATATAAAATCACAATAACAAAATAGATTTTTTTATTTCATTTTTTATTTTCTAATTTGTTCAAATCTAAATTATTTTTTGGGAAAGGATAAGAATTAAAAATTGCACCTTTTTTGCAGGACAATACAACAAGCTTTAACTGATTACATTGTAAAAATTTGAAGGAACAAGTTTGAAATTTTATTTTCTAACACGTTAAAATTATTTTGTTACACTTCTAGTATCTCGTGATACAAACATAGGTTCTAAAACTAAAAATTCCATTGATAACTAATAATGATAATATTTGAAACTGATCCAGATTCAACTTCTAATGTACACAAACAAGTAATCGACGAATTGCAGATTCAGTTTTCAAAGTTTGGAATTCCTTCAAACCAATCCAAAGTATACATTTACTTGGGCAAGTATGGCTCAAAGACTGCCCCTGAGGTATGTCATGCCTTAAGGTTACCTAGAACTGAAACATACCGTCTCTTGGCAACTCTTCAAAGCAAAGGAGTAATATCTTCAACATATGCACATCCAATCAAGTTTTCATCTTTACCCCTTGATAAGACCATAAAATTAATGGTCGATATGGAAAAAGAGCGAGTCAAGAAACTTGAAGCCAGAAAGGATGAAATATCCAAAGTTTGGAATTCGATTCCTAATTTCCACAACGAACTAGACGTACAAAAAGATGACCAATTCCAAATTTTACAAGGTGAAAATCAAATTTTTGGTAAAATAAACGACATGATAATCAACACTAAAAGAGAATTTCTAATAATTGGCAACGAAAAGGAATTTTTAAAATT
>DATKZR010000096.1:0-11243 GCA_035527875.1 Nitrosopumilaceae archaeon
GCCCATCACAAAAAATTCATCATTTACAATTTCTGCTGCTGCTGCCCAATTAGGAACTGGCATGTCAGGTAGATTAGCCCATTTATTTGTAGCAATGTCATAAACTGCGGCAGTTGGACAGGAATGTCCAAAATTGCATCCACCTGCGACATATATTTTTCCCTTATACACTGCAGATGCAGAATGGTGAGCAAAGTAAGGAACGGGGACCAATTCAGCATATAATCCTGTACTAGTATCAAAAACGGTAAAATTATTCTCAGCATCTATTCCTTGTATAAGATAAATTTTTGTATCAACTACAATTCCAGTATAATCTGATCTGGAAATAGGCATAGAAGGTAAAGTTTCCCATAAGTTTTCTTGGGCAAAAACAAATTCATCAAACGATGGAACAAGAATTATGCTAAAAATTGCTATACTTGAAAAAATGATTTTTTTATAATAACCCATATTCATTTTTGATTTTCTCTGTAATTTAGATTGTTTTGTTATATTTACATAAACGTTGAGAAATAATTCTTGTCCCACTTAGTCTTGATGTTGATGGTATTGGTTTTATAACAAACTAGTAATGCATCTACTAGATTGAAGGACGTTTTAACGATTCTGAATTTATTTTTTGGAAAGGAAGAGAATTTGAAAAAACTCTTAATTTTAGGTTTAACTGAAAACTAGCATGAATGATGAAAACCTACCTGTACAATGTCATCCACGATTTGAAATAAAGAGACAAAAATGTGGTTATTGTCCTGAAGAAAAGTGCCTGCTAGATTGTGAGATTTGTAATCCAAATTTAGGTGGAAAATCGTAGTGTAATTGCTAATTGAATTATAGTTTAGAAATTGTTTTACAGCAAATATTTTCTAGTCAGTAAAGCTATGAAATTTAGGCACAAAAAATCCAAAAATCAAGAATTTATTGCAACTAAACGCAAGGGCGCCCCACTTCCATCTTTAATCTTCATTGGTAGCGCAATAACAAAAGCGCCAGTGGATGGTAATTTATCCAAATTAGCAACATTTTCAAAAAAAGGAATGCTTTTTTTGCAGAGAATTCTATGTGTTTCAAAAAATTTTGATTTTCCGTAATCAATACTTTGGGTATCTATTCCAATTGCATTTAACTTTCGATTCTCAACTAACCATGTTGCAGCCAAAGGATCCAATCCAGGAAAACATAAATCATCAAGGGCCTGTGTTCCTTTTTTATCTGTTCCAAGATACTGGAGTCGGTCAGGCCAGTATCGTCCATATCCAGTATACAATAAAATAATTGCACCATCTGGAATGGTACCATGAATTGATTCCCAATTGGTAAAATCTTGTACTGAGACTTGGTAATCACGATTCTCTAATGCAACTTTTGAGACATCAATTACAACTGCTTGGCCAAAAAGCTGCTCCAATGGAATCTGATCAACTGTTTTTCCATTTTCTGCAAAATGGATGGGAGCATCAATGTGTGTTCCCCCATGTTCGGGCGCTGAGAATTTTTTTGCAGAATAATAATATCCCTTTTCAGTCATTCCGTCAAATCCAATATCGAGTTTAAATCCCTCTTCAGTTGGCCAGTAGATAGTTTCTGAAGAATAATTATGAGTAAGATCAACTAGTTTCCCTTTTTGGATGGAAAAATCATTATCCATGTAACTTTATTTTTTGTAAAGGATATAAAGAAAATTAAAATGTTGTTGAGAAAAATTTTCTGGTTTTTTAATTTTCATCTTTTCTAAAATTTTATTCAAACTAATTTTGCCAAATTATTAAATTCAGGCACAAAATATTCTAAAAAATCATAATCCTCAAGAAGATTATGGAATTTGAAGTATTCCCTCTTTAATTAAAAATTGAATTCCCTGGACAAAGGTGGTATCATCAATCTCGCCATTTGCCCACCAACCTGCATTGCTTTTAATCCATTCTGGAATGCTAGAAGATGAAACAGTATTATCACTTGATTTTTCAAGTAGTGAATTCTCCTCTATTTCAATCTCAACTATAGCAAATCCACTCATGGATGCATCAGGTTTTTCTTTTTCTGGTCCTGTACCAAGAACAAATATGGCATAGCGTACTAGTCCTGCTTTTTCTTTTATTGGCATAAGATGATGAACTCTACCAAATTCATTATACAGATTATCTTCTCCAATCTCTTGTGCATATGAACGAAGTTTATTGTCTTGTTCATCGACTACCCAAATATCATAATGAATTTGATCTAGAATTTCCACATCGTTGTACTTGCTCATGAAATTTATTTTCCAGTCAATATTACAACCCTCAATGGGTGTAAACGGAGAATAATTGTACTGAATCATCATGGAATATGTATTTGTAGAAACACGATCACTAGTATAATCATAAAATTTTGTAGGACAATTCAGCAACTCTTCTTTTTGTATGGTTTCTTTTACATCTTTGAAAGGATCATCTGTGAGATTTTCTTTATAATTTAACAAAGTGAACTGGTACATTATTGGAGCATTGCCCTCAGTAATCCCTGCATAAGTTAATGCTTTAACAGGAAAAGGAAAATCATCTACTAGCCATATTTCATTATCATTTCCGCTATACCAGCCAACAACAATGGTCTCTAAAGTTCCGGCCGGCGTAGTAATTGTCTCTACTCTACTTGTAATTAATTGGGCGTCACTTCCGCCACCAATGGGACCTAGTTTTCCCCATATAGCAGATCTAAACTCTTGTGGTCCATGAATTCGATCATTTTCATTTCCAGTAGCAAAAGCAGACATCCAAGTTAATGAAGATTTGAATGCACTGGTATACTCGAAAAGATCATCATCAAACAATATAGGTTCAGGAGCAATTTTACCAAGACCCATTGAACCTTTAATGATTTTGCCCTCATCTTGGACTAGAACTTTTGCATCCCATAATGTTTCACTGATATTTTGTATGTCTCCTTTAATCCACATTTTCAATGTTATAGGCGAACAGTCATTGAGATTCATTTCACACAAAGAATACTCAAAATAATCGCCTTCTTTGAGTCCCTCCCCCAAATACCATGTGCCATCAACATCAACACCGCCAGATGGTTGAGTGTCCTGACCAAAAGAAAGATTTGAAAATCCAAGACTAGATAAAATAACTAATAGACTTAACTGTACTAGTTTATCCTTCATAGTTAATTTTTAAATTAATGGATATTAAACGTAGGTTAACTGTGGTTATTAAAATAAAATATGATTTGAACTAGTTTACAATCATGGAAAACCTAAATTTTCCCAATACCATTTTTGTTTGTAAAGATCAGACTTTGAAGGGTGTGCTTTCTTTGTATTTGCCATTTTTAAAGAACATAACATTGTATTTGATTATGGTATTTGATTTTAATATCATTTTTCGAAATCGTTGTGTTTCTTCTTTATATAATAAATGACACAAAAGATTACCAAAACTGCTATCAAAACTGTAATAGAAAAAGAACCAACAACAATTCTTTCATAATAATTAACAGGATTAGTAAAATCACCAAGTTTGGACATCCAATATACCAATAGGCCTTCAGATACAATTAGAGAAAGTACTAAGAATTGAAAAGGCCCAATTAAATTATGCCGAAAATTACCATGCAATAGTAACTTGAAGACAAGAGATTAGTTAAAGATTATCTTGAAATATGAAAATGTTACAAATTAGATTCAAATTCTATAATGCTTGAACCGTTTTTGGTAATAAAATTGGGCCAATGAAAACTCACACCATTTTGTACTTTTAAATTATGATTTTATTGTACTGGAAATATTTTGTTTATTGGAAGAATATTATTTTTTTCTTTATTTGATTTCTAGATGATTTTTTTTCATTCTCATCATTCCCAAAAAAAATAATTTCCTTGAAAATCTACAATATCCTTATGTTCTTCTCATATTTAGAAAAATTGTGAATAAGAAAGAGCGAGAAAGAGATGTGGAAAATGCTATTAATGAGGCTCTAAAACATGAAGAAAATTTGCAGCATTATGAAAATGAAGATCCGGTAACCTTTGTAAATAAAAAACAAGTAAAATCACTAGAACATAAAGATCATGTTTTACATGATGAAAATGAAGATCCTAGAACATTTGCAGAAAATTTATGAATTATTTTTAATTTTTCATCATTCCCAAAAAAATAATCCCTAAAAAACTATTCTCTGCTACCTCTAAATTTTAACAAATAAATTCCAGTACCTGAAATTCCTTCAATTATTGATATCATCTAAGATGAATACAAACCAATTCATTTTTTACAAAATGTTTTTAGTAGTACTCAAACTAGGAAATTATGGAAGAGGAATCAAAAGAAATCATTGTTTTAGGCACCATCAAAGCAGGAATAAAATCTTTTGACAGAATATCCAAAGTTGCAAACATACCTACAAACGAATTAGAAAAAATCCTTGAAAAACTTGAATCTGGAGCTTTGATTGTAGTAAACGAGAAAAAAGGATTTTTGGGCATTAAAATTCAAATCAACATAACTGAAAAAGGAGAAAAATATCTAGAAAATCAAATTCAGGAATTAAAAGAAAAATGGAGACAGATGATTCAGCTATACAAATTGGAAGACAAGCAGAATCTCCAACAATACATTGATGAAAACAAAATTTTCTTTAAACCAATGATATTTTTTGGAATACCTGACAGGACAATGTTTTCAATGATGTTCAACATGGTTGGGTTGACTATGGCCAACTATATTTCGCCTAAAGATATGACTCAAGATATGGATAGTGAGTTATGAATGGATAATCCCCCTGTCTGTGTAATTTTAGCCAAGAACTAGGTAATTTTTATAGGAGCAAGTCTTTTTGGATTTTTTGAGGCAGATAAAAAAAATTCTCATTCTAGTTGCTATTGGACTAGTAGCAGCATTGGTAGGAAGTTATTTTGTCATGGCAGTAGATGATGTCTCATCGAAAATAATTTTGGATACTGATACGACTGTAATTGGACAGGAAATTCAATATCCCTCTGGGTCTTCTCATGTTACTTCGAAAATTGTTACCATCCCGATAGGAGCTGGAACTGGACCGCACATTCATGAATATCCAATGTTTGCGTACATAATGGAAGGGGAAGTTACAGTAGATTACGGAGAACAAGGGATCAAGACCTTTGTAAAAGGTGAATCAATAATGGAAGCCATCAATTATACCCATAATGGAAAAAACAACGGAGACAAGCCAACAGAAATTCTAGTGGTTCTCATGGGCGAGAATTAACATTTTGTCAGATTTTTATTAGATTTAATCATAACTACCACGATTAAACCAATTATTCTCAAATAAATGTTAAAACAAAAAAGAAATAGAGTTTTACTTGCTCTAGTATTGTTCTGCAGAAGTTGATGATATTCCTGAAGATATGGAAGTAGGTACGGTTGGAAATTTCTCTCCAATTTGATTTCCTGCAACTGCTGAGGCTTCTTGAAGGATCAATTCTGTTTCTTCATTAGATCCCTCACTACTCTCAAAGCTGCCTTCAAATGAATTTGAGAAGAGTCCACCTAGAGTGTCTCCCATAGCTGTAAATTCAGCATCGGCTTCTGGTATGAATTTTGCAAGTGCTGGTCCCATTTGCTTCATTACTGACATTGCAGGTCCCAGTGCATGCATTACATCGCCAAGCTCATTGACTGTAGATAGTCTCAGTTGAACTTGCTCTATAGACAACCTAATGTTACCAATTACTTTTCCATGTTTGCGTAATTCTCCCAATTCAGTTGCAAGTCCTTTAGCCTTTATCTTGTCATGGCTTTGTTGTGCATCAACTATTCTTTGAAATAATTTTGCATCTTTTTGGGCTAATTGTTTTGCAATAGAATCAAGTTTTGCTATTGGTTGGTTTAGTGTCTTAGTTGCTCCTTCTACCCTGGGCTTTAATGGTCCTTCCTTGTGAATGGCTCCACCAATCTTTTCTGTTATGCCTACAGTTGTTCTTGGTGACCACGATTGTTCAAAATTTACCATTTTTGAATAATGGTGAAAATGGTTCTTATGAAAAGGAGTGAATATTTGTGATCAATTTAGATCAATTATATTGCAAAAAATGATCCTAAAATTTTCACAGGATACCCACGCTGGAGTGAATACTTTGGGTAAAAGGAAAATTAACTAGTGAACTAACGGTATGGTTAATGCCGCGAAAATGATTTTTAATTTTTATTCTTCCCAAAAAATAATTTATTAACTAGGCAATGGCGCCCAACCCCGCGTAATTAGTTCATGATGTGTGTGGGGAGTTACACAAACAAGAGTAGAAAAATCATGTTTTGCCAAAGGTAAAAGTTCTGGATTTTTACATGTTCCATTTTCAGCTATGGCCTTGCTGTACTTTGAGACAACAAAGTATCCTCCACCAGATGAACCAGAGCTTCCTTTGGGTTCTATTGTATGTTCAAAAAATGAATAGCGATGCACTCCTGGTTTCTCAAATGCTACTGTAAAATTTACAATGATTGGAAATTCATATTGACTGGTTTGTATAGTTTTAGAATCTTTGTAACCAGAAGTTGAATGGGTACTCTCAAAGCCCATAAATGGTTTTTCAGAATCTGCATCTAGTCTGTTGGGCATTCTATCCATTAGGTTAAACCCATAACCAACAGTTACAGTAGAGTTTTCATATTGTGACTTGTCTCGCAATACAACCTGTAAATGATATTCCTTCTCCACTAGGGGATACATGATCATGTCCATTTGGGAATTAAAAATTCCCGTCATTTGCGATATTTCCAGCTGTTCACGTTCTACATGATATGCAGATACTTGTGTGAAGCCTACACCTAGAAATCCAATAAAAATAATTACAATAATTATCCAAAGTCTAGTTTTTATTTTTTCCATCTAACCAAACTAAAAACATGTGCCATATTATAACAAATGGAAAAATTACATCAATAAAATCAGATCCAGTTTTCCCCATACTCTTAAGTCCGCCCAAACTACGAAAAGTTATGGCAAAAATTACAATCAATGCTATGAAAGATGGTCCTTGTATAGTCAAGGTGGATGGACAGCGAGTAGCTGCACTTTGTAGATGTAATTCATCTGCAAACAAACCTCACTGTGATGGTTCTCATGCAAAGTCAGGATTCAAAGCAGACGAAGCCCAAATTGATGTTTGACTAAAGTCAAATGATTGAATATTATAAAATTCTAATCTCTTTTTGTTTTTATTAAAATTGGTAAATTTTAGTTTATTTAAACCAATTTTGTGCCTAAAATTCATAATTTGCCATAAACAAATGAATTTGAAAGTTTGGAGAGGATTGAAAATTGATTTGAATCCTTCATTCAATTTTGTAAATCACAAAGTTACAACAGTAGCAATAATGGCTACTGTTGAAATGAAGACAGTGCCAGAGGCAAATAATTCTATTGCAAATAACAAGTTTTTTATCTTTGCAGATTAATTTTTTTGTTAATGAAAATACAGACAAAAACAGTATTTCCACTAATGATAGTTTTTGTAACTACCATTATGCTGAGTGTCACACCAGCATTTGCAGATAATGCTAATGTTAGTGTTCCACAAGGAACAGCTACTCCAGGATGTGAAACAACAAACGAATGTTTCATACCTTATGAGGTAACAGTCAATGTTGGCGATGAGGTAACATGGTCAAATGATGACTCTGCAGCTCACACCGTTACTGGTGGAAGTGCAACAGATGGACCATCTGGTGTCTTTGATAGCAGCTTGTTTATGGCAGCAACAACTTTCTCACATACATTTGAAGCAGAAGGTGAATTTCCATACTTTTGTATGGTTCACCCATGGATGATGGGAATTGTAACTGTTCAAGCAGCAGGCGCAGTCCCAATGCTTGCAGATACAATGGAATTAGATCAAATCATGGCTGAATTCCAGACAAGTGATAGTGTAGAAAATAATTCAATGACAATTGATCTTACTCTTACGGATCTGGATGGAAACGGCATAGAGCATATCACCTACAACATTAAAGCAACACAAGGATCAGATGTGCTGCTAGATGAAGAAGGTCATATGCACCAGGGAATCTTGAGTAATACTCATACCACAGATGCCTTGCCTGCAGATGCATCAGAATCAATGCCAGTTGTTATAACAATTGAATCAGTAGGATTTGGTCACGATGAGCAATACATAGCCGTTACAGGAGAGATTGCTACAAAACAAGTAGTACCAGAATTTGGAACAATTGCTGCAATGATACTAGCAGTTGCAATCATATCCATAATTGCAATGTCTGCAAAATCAAAACTCAGTATTATGCCAAGACTATAGGCAAATCATTTCTTTTTCTTTTTTTCATAATCCTATACACGATAATCAAAACTCTTTACAACGGATTGATTTGGCTAGTTTTTTTGAATGTTTCATGCCTAAATTTCAGAATTTGCCAAATAATTTAAATAACAATTTGAGTTGGGAAAGATGAGAATTCAGAGGATGAAAACTATATTTTTGATAATTGGAACTTAAGGCCAAAACCGAATCAGGGTTTTTGGTGAGAGTTCCAATTGAATTATTAATTACCGATTAGTATTTAGCAAACGCTGATGACTTCTATGAACGATTCATTCGTGAGTGTTTTAAGTAAATTTTGTAATAATAGAGTATGTCAAATAACACTGAATCTGCACCTGCTTGGGAACAACTCATGGGATTGTCTTGGACAATACTGGATGAAGAATAATCTCAAAAAACATTAGAACGCTGAACTTTTTATATTTCGCTCAGTAGGAATTTAAAATTATTCTTTGGAAAGGGACTAAATTTGAAATATTCTCACCATAAAATTTAAAATAAACTAATCGTTGTTATTTCTTTGAATCATAGAATTCCAAATCCATTCGTGTTCTTACTTCGGGATTCAGATACAATACACCTGGACCGCGAGCTGTCAATAGAATTGAAAGACGGTAAGGGGTAGATGGAAAAATCCTATTCCAAATATCAATAGGATTATCCATAAAATTCATCCTTACATGGACTTCATTAATTATATCTGAAACATGTATCGCCGGATTACTGTAAATAATTCCTAAAATTTTTTCCATTGCATTCATACCAAGAATATGTTTTTCTGAATGAACAGTTATGATATAATGAAGTATATGCTCAGAAAATGAGTACTGTTTTTTTGTTGTAGGTAAATTAGACATATCTTGATTTTTTATTATTGAATTTTCTGAAATTTGGTACAGAAATAGAGATATAAACAAAGAATCACTAACCTTGACTTTGGATGGGTCTGTCACACCAAAATTTTCAGGTTCTGGATTAGGAATCTTTAGCAAATCTAAAATCGTTGATGAAACGAAAGAAAAATTTTCCCAAAACTCAGGATGCTCTACACTTTCAATATTTTTTTTAAGCTTGGTTTCAGATACTTCGATCACATTTTATTATTGATTTTTAACGGTTAAACGCCTGTTTGTGCAAAATACACTTTTTCTTATCGAGAATAAACACGATCAACTGTTATTTTTTAAAAATTAATCGACATACCTTATGAAGATAGACCAATTGCCAGAATCACTTTGTGGGCTCACATTCCAATCAATAATTTTTCCCTTGTGAGCAGCACAAAACGCCTCAAATTTTGTAGCCAAATCACCGTTGATAATTGCATGACCTGTCGAATCAGATTGACCATTTTGTGTGGGGTTTCCTTCTATGATTGCCAATCTTTCTGATTTTCCTCTAGCGTCATAGAGGATATTTTCCCTGGGCGTTATTTCCAGATTTTGGGAATCCTTTTTTTCTGGTTCTTTTAATTCAGTTTCTGCAATAGATATTAACTCTGCATTGTTTTTGGCCCAAATTTCATATTGTTCAGGGGCCCATTTTTCTTGGTAATAGTTATAGAATTTCAAGGCATGCCTGCATTCTGCTTTAGATGAACATTTTGTGCAAAGTAATTCACCATCTTGCATTTTCTCAATTATTGGATCTGACACACCAAGCTCCAAATAAAATGCTCTAAGTTTTTCTGCCGGGGAGAAAATGGGTCCAGTCAATGCCTCGCCTTTTATTCCACATTCAAAACAAGTTTTTTCCATAAAATGTCTAAATGTTGTATGAACATAAGGATATTTTAGATTTTAAAACTCTACTCTTATTACAATAACCTCTGGATTATATCTTCAAATTCAAATTTGTGATATGGCATCTTACTGCATATTCTGTTCCTATTCAGGTGAAACGCCAGATGAATTATCAGAGCATTTCTTGACCTGTGAGGCAAAGCAAAAGAAGAAACTCTTTTGGTAACTTCTTTCTTTTTACTTTGAAATTCTTTTTTGGGAAGGATGAGAATAAAAGGTTAGTCTATTCTTTTGCCTTTATGATGTAATTCATCGTGAAGATCTTTGAGCATATTTATCAACAAATCAACTTCATGTTTTTCTAATCTTTCAATTTCAGAAATTTTTTTAATAATAAGTGACTTGGCATCATGTTCAACCGTTTCTCGTTTTTAGTCTAGAACCTACTAACCTTGCACCTAGCGCAGAGATAAAAGCACCTATGATTGAAATTCCCACAAACATCAATCCAATTCCCATTACGCGGCCTGCTTCAGTTACAGGAACTACATCGCCATAACCCACCGTAGTGACTGTTGCTGAAACCCACCAAAAGGCATCAACAAGATTTATAATTTGGGCATCTTCGTGTGGTGATTCAATGAGGTAAATGGTTATTCCACTACTGATTACTACTAAAACAGATATTATCAAAAGTAAAATAAGGATTTTCATTTGGTAACGGTTCGTTTCTATATACTAAAAACAACGTGACGATTATCAAATGAGATATTTCAAAATTAATGTTAAATTGAAATTATTTTTTGGAAAGGATGAAAAAACAATAAATGAGCTAAGAACGTTTCAATAACCATTCAACAACTTTAGGCCAAAGGTTATCCTGGACTTTCTTACTGATACGCAATCCAACATGGCCCGCAGGAAATTCAATGAGCTTTTTGTCTTTGCTGAAAATTTCACACATGGTGTATCTTCCAGATTCTGGCGGAATCAAATCATCCATTTTTGATACTCATTGTTGATAATCACGTTATTTTATAATATAGCAGAAAATTAAAAATACCATGGATATGCATTGGTACTAAAGTCATTCAAGTTTCATACTCCTCAAATTACATACCTAGTTAAAAAAAAATTATGGGCACAAGTTATCGTTGCTTTATTCTTAGGATTGGTTTTTGGTCTATTTTTAGGTCC
>DATKZR010000097.1:0-2179 GCA_035527875.1 Nitrosopumilaceae archaeon
AAAAAATAATTTTAAATCCATTTATAATTTTAATTCATTTTAATAGTTCCATTTTCTCTACCCTCTAAATTACAGCATGACATACTTCTATCCAACCACTTTTATCATTCTTGAAATATTGATTTTCATTAGTTCTTTGTCTTTCCATTTGTTTCAGATTGTAATTTGCAATAATTTTACCATTCAAATTTAAAATTTTATTTTGAATTTCTTCTTTAAAATAATGAGTGATACTCTCTAAACCAAACTCAGAACCGATAATTTTGAAAATTTTGTTTGGAATTACTACTCTATTTTCTGATATCATTTTCTGGGGTATCAAGTATTCTAAAATAATGTTATTTTGTTTATTAGGTGTCTGAAATTTTTCCATAATATTCCAAAACTTTTTCTCATCCATATAATATGAAAAACCCTCGGCAACAACAAGTGTTGGTTTAGTTCTTTGAAATCCATAATTTTTCATACTGTTAAGTAATTCTTTGGGAAGTGATAAATCAAAAGTTATGTGTTTTATATGACCAGATAAAGAAGGGTCAATTTCATCAATTATGTTCTTCTTAAATTCCATGTTAGAATTATCTACTTCAAAAATTCTTACCGAGTTAAAATGTGACCATATTTCAAGGGATAAAGAATCCAACCCCGCACCGAGTATTACAACTTGTTGCATATCATTGTTGGAAAGAACATTATTTACAATATTTAGGATACAGTTTTTTCTATTCTTAATTACTTGATCATAGTGATCCCAGACCTTATTGCATTTTGCAATAAGCTTTCTTCCTGAGTTTAGGTCGATTAATTTTCTATAATTTTGAGATAACTTACTTTTATGAATTTCAGCTCCTCCCCATAAAAGCACCAAGGCAGAAGTGGAAGCTAGTGTTTCATTACCAGAACTCATATTTGTTATGAATCATTTAGAGATAAAAAATTTCCATTTCCAGAGTTATTTTTCAATTCTCACCCTTTCAAAAAAATAATTTCAAAATTAGCACTAATGACATTCTTTGTTAGATGGTTAAATCATCCTAAATTTTTTTCCGTCGGATAGATTAAATTAAGTCTAGCCTATTTATCTTGCCGTGAGATTCGAGATTAAATTCTCTGGCCATGAAAATATACGATCCAACCATGCAAACACAATTGAAATCACCAAAGACTCAGAACTGTCTGTAAGGGGAGATTGCATAATTGGTGTAAATGCAACATCAAGTTGTTTTAATCTTCCCAAAGATCTTAAAGAAAAACTCCAAGATTCAAAGTCAAAGGTTCAAATTTCAATCAAGGTAGAACAACATGAATTTATTATTAATGGTCGAGGACATGAAGATCTTATTCTTACTCATAAGGGGGACATTGTAATTAGAAAAAGTGATTTTACATGCCCAAGAACCCTTGCTGTAAAATGTGATAAAACCGCTGAACTTATCCCACGGGAGATGGTACGACTATTACAAGATCCTAAAACAATTGGAACCTTTACAATTATCATAGAGTAAAACTGTGACAAATTTATAGGAAATCCCTTAAAATCTAGTATGGGATTAAAGACCAAATTGTTTCTTCTTATTCCGTTATCTGTGGGAGCGGCAATTGTTATGGGGATTGCAATGTATAATAATTTGTGTAAAAATGCAAATTTTGATTTTCTAGGGTGTTAATCCTGCTAAATGATTTCACTTTTTCTTTACTTTAGTTAATTCTGATTTAGCAAGAATTTCTTAAACTAGAAGACTCTAATATTTTTGTGGAAAAACCATTAATCGAACTAGCAATCTCACAAAAACCGACAGATGCTGAACTAAAAAAATTAAAAGAATATTTCAAAGAAATGCCTGTTGGGGAAATTCTTACGGGACTGAAATTTGCAAAAAACAGATGGTCTGCAAAAGATGCAGGGACTCTCAAGGTTGGAAGAAAAAGTATTATTCAAAAAGAAGTACATTCAGTTACAATTGAGCAAGCTCAATGGCGATTAAAAAACTGGAAGATGATGATTGCAAATTATCGACGACGAGGATACAGCTATCCCACAATATCTAGAATTAAAAAAATCCTTGTTCAAAAAAGTAAAAAGAAATTAACATAAAACCACAAACTCTATAGTAAAACGTCTACTGCACGTCTTTGAATGATTTCATGTTTTAGATGATTTGGCACTTCTGGTATGAAT
>DATKZR010000098.1:0-3051 GCA_035527875.1 Nitrosopumilaceae archaeon
GCAATTTTAATTCATGCTTTTGATGATAATGAAATTATTGCAGGTCAAGGAGTTATAGGATTAGAAATTTTGGAACAAATACCAGATGTAGAGGAAATCTATGTTCCCATCGGAGGTGGAGGGTTGGCAGCTGGAGTATTAATTGCAATCAAAACAACACACCCAAATATCAAAATAATTGGTGTACAATCAAGATCATTTCCATCAATGTACGAATCTTGGAAGAAAGGATCAATTACTAGTGTGGGCGGAGCTAGAACAATTGCAGATGGAATATCTGTTGCCGTTCCAGGACAAATGACATTTTCAATAATTAAAGAATTAATTGATGATATCGTATTGGTAGACGATTCAGAAATAATCAAAGCAATGTTTTTGCTAATGGAAAGAATGAAAGTAGTAATTGAACCTGCAGGAGCTGTGGGATTAGCCTACCTGATTTCTCACAAACCGTCTCCTGGGAAAAAGGTTGTTTCAATTTTAGCTGGAGGAAACATTGACATGTACTTACTAGGCCAAATTGTAGATAAAGGATTGGCAGCAATGGGAAGGCTCTTGAAAATTTCGGTTTTATTGCCTGATAGACCAGGGGCTTTCAAGGAAATAGTAGATGAGATTAGTGCAGTTAATGCAAATATTGTCGAAGTAGTTCACGATAGGTTAAGTTCTAATATCAACGCAGGCTCAGCGTCAGTTACGCTTAGTTTAGAAACGGCAGGAAAAGAACAATCTGATAAACTAATCGAATCTTTTCAAAAAAAGAATATTCAGTTCAATTTACTTACTTAAATTTTTTTTTGACAAATTTCGTTAAACCATATTTTTTTAGATCATCAGATTCCTTCAAAACTGCTTTGTGTTGAGAAATTTTGTATTGTTTTAATTGTATTTTCAGTTTAGGAAATTCGTTTGCTAAAATTTTCATTGCATAGATTCCTGCATTACTTGATTTATTGACCCCGACTGCGACTACTGGAGAACCAGTGGGCATTTCTGAAATTGAAAGCAATGAATCCAATCCTCCAAACGCCGAGAATTTTGAATTATTAGTTTTTTTGGTATGTTGGTCATTGTATACTAGAATTGGAACCCCAATCACTGGAATAATTGTATGTGATGCTATCATCCCCGGTAAATGAGCGGCTCCACCTGCACCAGCAATAATTACCTTAAATCCCATTTCTTCTGCATGTTGTGCATATTCAGATAGTCGAGATGGTGTTCTATGAGCCGATACAATCTGGTCTTCATGTTTGATTTTAAATTCATCCAAAATTTCTGCAGCTCCTTTCATGATTCTGGTATCTGAACTAGAACCCATTATAATTCCCACTAACGGTTTTTTTGAATAACTCATGATAATCAAAAAACAATATACGTTATTATCTTTAACAAATAAAAAATACACGACAAAGGCGTACAAAAACATTAGATATTTTTAATCCTCAACAAATGAGCCTGTGATGGGTAAAATTTTAGGAATAATAGGTGGAGGACAACTTGGCATGATGATTGCAGAGGCTGCAAAAAAAATGCCTGATAACATATTAAAAATTATTGTGTTGGATCCAACAGAAAATTGTTCAGCCGTTCAAGTGGGAGCAGAACAAATTATTGCCGATTTTAAAGACGAAAAAGCCATTCACGAATTGGCCGAAAAATCAGATATTATTACCTATGAAATTGAGTCAGGAGATTGCGATGTGTTAAAATCAGTAGAAAGTAAATCTGAAATAAATCCCTCACCAGAAACTCTGAAAATTATTCAAGATAAATTCTTACAAAAGACATTTCTTTTAGAAAATAAAATTCCTGTTGCTAAATTTATTCAAATAATAACTGAAGGTGATTTACATAAAGGCTTGGAAAAATTTGGATATCCTTCCTTGTTAAAAGCAAGACGTGATGCGTATGATGGCAGAGGAAATTTTAAAATAAATTCCTCAGACGATGTTCAAAAAGCATTTAATTATTTTAAGGGGAATAATTTAATCCTTGAAAAATTTGTTCCATTTAAAATGGAAGTATCAGTAATTGCTGCAAGAAATACGAGGGGACAAATCAAAACATATCCTTTAGTTGAAAATATACATGAAAATAACATTCTAAGAAAAACTATAGCCCCAGCTAGAGTTTCAAAGGATATTGCCGATAAAGCCGAAGAGATTGCAAAAGTCACAATGACTGTTCTTAAAGGTGCAGGGGTTTTTGGGATCGAAATGTTTGTCACTAAAGAAGATGAAATTCTAATTAACGAAATAGCTCCACGAGTTCATAATTCGGGTCATCACACATTACAATCAAGTGATACATCACAATTTGAACAGCATCTAAGAGCAATCTTAGGTTTAGATTTGGGTAGTGTGAAACTAGTATACCCAACAATAATGTACAATATTCTTGGGCCAAATGAATTTGAAGGAAAATACAAACCTATAGAAATATTGGAACAAGGCGTATATCTCAAAATGTATGGAAAAAAAATCTCAAAACCTCAAAGAAAGCTAGGACACGTAAATTTGGTGGGAAAGGAAGGTGAAACAATAGAAGATCTTTTACAAAAATTAGATGCCATAAAAGACAAATTCCAAATTGCTGCCTTAAACTAGGGTGTGAAAATAGAATTTATAACATTATAGATTTATTAACAAATCCAAAAGAGTTTCAATTATGGTCTCAATCCCCCACATACTTTCAGGAATATCAATAGTTCTTTTGATAATCTATGGAATTGATGTTCTTGTTGGAGGTGGCGGAGCTGGAAATGGCTTTTTGCCTTTTGATGCAATGACACGGGGGATAGGATTTGGATTTCCTCCAATAATCTTGTCTATTATCGCTTTTTTTATATCTAAAAATCCGCCTTTCGAGGGTTTAGGAATAATGTTGATAATTACCGGAGTTTTAATTATCATAGGTGGAGCAATTTCTATTTCAGGTTCAACTGAATCAGAAAACATGGGAAGAATGGTAGGCGAAGGTGGTAGTTTGATTGCCATTGGAGCCATAATAGTTGCATTAGGAGCAATAAAGATAAAAAAATCACAAGCA
>DATKZR010000099.1:0-11487 GCA_035527875.1 Nitrosopumilaceae archaeon
AAAAATACAGCGGGTTGGTGGTCAAATGATGAAATTGATGATAACTCCTTTGTTCAAGGAATAAAGTATTTGATTGAGCAAGGAATTATTACTGTATAGATTTTTCAAAAATTTTCCTTTTGCAACAATAGAATTCTACCAAAAATAAGGCATTTCCGTCTTTGTCCTACCATAAGACCAATTTTATCATTCAAAGCAGCAAAGGCAGAACTCAGGTTCATAATATTCAAACACTGAAAATTTTTAGTTTCAGTTGGTAACATTAAATGACAATCCTTTTTGTACCCATCAGGCCTTCTAAAAGAAATGAATGCTGGGATGAATCTGGAGGCACAGAAGAAACATAAAATCACTGAAAAGACGGAGTGTTCGGTTTGTGAGCATGCCTATTCATGGCACAGAAAAACCACGTCTGGGCAAATATGTGATTTCCTGGGTTGTTCGTGTATACTTGAAAATTAGAAAATATTTTAAATTCGATTATCATTGTTTCCATAAAATTCTTTAAAAATTGAAAAAAGCGATCCTATACTATATCCGTAAAAGATTAATACTGTTTCTTCTTGCCTAGGTCATGCCCTGCTGTTGTAAAAATAATGGAATGTGCATGTATCATTATCTTGAAAATAATCCTGATGCAATTAAAAGAAGGAACTAAATTCTAAAACTCTTCTTTTTTATTCTCAGTCTTTCCAAAAAATAATTTTAAATCTAAATAAACCTGTCCTATTGTACAAAAAACATGAAAAGGGTTTTCATAAATGGGTATGGTTCAATAGGTAGTCGCATTGCTTCGTTTCTAAAAGATGACCCCGAAATCTCAGTAATTGGTGTGGGAAAATATTCTCCAGATCAAAAAGTAAATTTTGCTATTTCTAAAGACCTGAATGTTTATGTACCTGAAAAAAAGTTGGGGGATTTTAAAAACTTTGCAATTTCTGGTTCAATAGAGTCTGCGTTGGATAATTGTGATCTAGTAATAGATGCAACACCCGAAGGGCAGGGTTATAAAAATAAAAAAAATCTTTACGAGCCAAAAAATGTAATGGCGATTTATCAGGGAGGGGAAACTATTGTTGGTGATCAAGCTGTGTCAGATTTATTGTTTAATTCTCGTGTCAACTATGATTTGGCAATCGGTAAAAGACATGTTATGCAAGGCAGTTGTAATGTTACTGGAATGGGAAGAATTCTTGAACCCCTTAGGGAGAAATTTGGGGATGAAATAATAAGATTTGATGTAACTTTGGTAAGAAGATGGGCAGATATTGAACAAACAGAAAAAAAAGTAATTGATACAATTGAAATGACAGAAAAACCTCATCATGGGGACGATGTTAAAACTTATTTTGGAAAAGATGCGCCATTATTTGTTAGGGCTATTAAAGTACCAACAAGACAGATGCATTTGCATATAATGGATATTCGATTTAAAAATACCGCACCAAAACCCTCCGATATTCAGGGTATTTTTGCTAAAGAATTTGGTGTAGCAACATTATGGACTGCCAAGGGTACAAAAGATGTAAGAGACTATGCAGATACGATGGGATTTAACTTTACAGATACAAACATGATTCACATTCATGCAAACATGACCACTACCATTGGAGATACCGTGCAGATGATGTACTCTGATGATCAAACTGGAATTGTAATTCCAGAAAATCATATGCTTATGCAATCGATGTTGTTTGGTAAATCATATCAAGAAGCATTTTCCAATACGGAATCTATATTTCATATGAAAGAAAAAAAGCAAAATCTAGAAGAACATTTTGCCATACAAAACTAAAATTTAATTTTTTCAATGCGAATTTTCTGAGGAATATTTTTGAAAACTTTTTCTACCACTATCCTAATATCATCCACTTCAATTTTATCTCCAGCTTGAGGTATGTCTTGTAATTTCTCATGTAATAGTCCATTTAAAGAGGCATAATCATCGCCCTCAGGAACACGTGATTTAAAAATCTCATTAATTTTATCAATTTCAATATCGCCATTGGTAATAATGGTGTCTTTATCAATTCTTTCATATCCAGTTGGTTTTTCAAGGTCGCTTTCATCTTCAATTTCTCCTACTATCTCTTCAATCAAATCCTCCAAAGTCACCAGACCCTCTACTCCACCATGTTCATCAACTACAATGGCCATGTGTGTTTTTGTTCCTTTCATTTCTTTTAGTAGTGCACTCACCATTTTTTCTTGAGATACGAAGACGGGTTTTCTTGAAATCTTTTCCAAGCTTTTCGTTTTGTTATCTTTTTCTAGTTCTTTTAGAACATCTCTTACATGAACAATCCCAACAATGTCGTCTTGACTTACTCCATAAATTGGAATTCTAGAATATCCATTTTGATTGATTTCATGTAGGGCTTCAAAAAGAATAGTTTTTGAATTTAACGTAAACATTTTTGTTCTAGGGGTCATAACCGAGCGAACCACAGTATCATCAAACTTTAAGGCGCCATGGACTAGATCCATTTCATCTTTCTCAATTGCTTTTTCTGCATGACCTTGGTCTATAACTCCTCGAATTTCATCTTCTGTTATTGGAGGAGGCTCATTACTACTTCCTGTTATTTTTACCACTCCTTTTGTAATGATTTCAAAAAATTTTACGACTGGATAAAATATGTAACTAAATGCCAATAAAACACGGGAATATCTCAAGGCAATCTTTGTTGAATTTGCATTACAATATGTTTTAGGAGTAATCTCTCCAAATACCAAAATTAAAAATGTCATTACTCCAATTGCTATTCCCAATCCATCATTTCCAAAAAGTCGTATAGCTAGACTTGTTGCTAAAGCTGACGAACCAACGTTCACCAAATTATTTCCAAGGTTGACACTGGACATCATCCAACTTGGATTGGTTTTGAGTTTGTATAGTGCCTTTGAGCCTTTTTTACCTTCATTTAGTAATTGAACAACTTTTGATTTTCTAATCCCTACAAGGGCAACTTCTAGGCCGCTGAAAAATGCCGACAACCCTATCAGCACTGCTAATACTGCAACCTCAATCCAAACTTCTACCATGGTTTTCTCCAAAAAATTTTGTTAGAACAATAACAGCGGTTATTCATTTTATTTTTTATACACCATCTTTTGGTTGTTATATTTTTGTAAAACGCATTATTAAGGCTTAAGTTGCTAACACAAAATTTTTTGATTATAGAATATTGATTTGAGGCTAAATTTTTGGAGGTATAGCAAATTTATTTTGTGGATTGTTATGATAGTCCACAGGTAGCATGGAATCTTTTTGTCGTCCAGTTAAAATTCCTACGACCACATCATCTTTTTTGATAATTTCTTCCTCAAGTAGTTTTTTAATCCCAACTACGGATGCTCCTGAGGCCATTTCACAATCAAATCCATTTAAACCGACTACGGACATCCCATCAAGCATCTCTGCATCTGAGACTGTGGTAACCACACCATCAGTAAAATCTAATGCTCTTAATCCTTTTAGTATATTCACTGGTCTTCCAATTTGAATAGCTGTTGCCTTTGTTTTTGGTCTTATTCCTTCTTTATCTAAATGAGAATAGTATTCTGTGATGAGTTCTGTATTTGGCCTTCCGTTATTCCAACGTAATTCTTCTCCTTGGAAATTACCGTTATACAGATCTGATAATGTGCTTGCACCATCCGAATTTATCACTGCAATCCTAGGAATTTTTTTTATCCATCCCCACTCATATAGCTCCATTAGGGCCTTTCCACAACTTGACGTGTTTCCTAAAGCCCCACCTGGATAAACAATCCAATCAGGAGATTCCCATTTCAGGTATTCTAAGGCTCTGTATGGAATTGTTTTCTGACCTTCTATTCTGAAAGGATTTAGAGAATTCACTGTATACCCATCATGATTTTTTGCATCTTCTAAGGATTGTTTTAATGCATCATCAAAATTTCCATTAACCTCCACAATCTGTGCTCCAAATTGATATGCCTGACTAAGTTTTCCTGGAGCAATTTGACCCGCTGGAATATACACATCGCATTGAATTCCTTCATTTGCTGCAAACATCCCTGCAGAGGCAGAGGTGTTTCCTGTTGATGCACAAACAATTTTTTTTGCCCCAACCATCTTTGCATGAGTAACTGCACTTGCCATCCCATTATCTTTGAATGACCCACTTGGATTGTATCCTTCTGGCTGTAACCATAATTTATCACTTGAAGTTCCAATAAATGATGAGACTTTAGACATGTGGTAAGGTTTTGATTGCCTTCCTTCTGCTCCATCAAGAGAAACTAAAAATTTTGAGCATTCATCTATATTTTCAGTATCAATTTCACAAAAATTTAATAGTTCTCTGAATCTCCAGACTCCACTTTCATTAAAAATAATACCTTCATCCATTATTCCTCTGTGTGCAAAAACTTCCTTCAAATTATTAGATGGTTTATTTTTGTACTTCACATCTAAAAGATGACCTTTTTCACATTGCAAATTTGTGCTTTTAATTGGATATTCTAAACCACATCGTGGATCAATACATTTTAGATATGCGTCGCCTTGCAATGTCAGTTTAAGATAATAATGATAATTTAATCTAAATGTTTTAATTTTTTACTTGTAATGTTCATTTTATTTTTAGGAATTTTTTCTGAAAAACAAAAAAATACCTATTTGCTCGTCGATCAGGTAAATGAAATAGATTTTGGGTCTCAAGGAAAGATGTAATGAATCGAAAATATGTTTGTCTATCTAACCTATAGATAGAATCATATTTTTTACCCGTAAAGGTTAATCTGTAGTTGGATCTCCGTCTAGTATATTCAGAACGTGTTCTATTATTTGTTTTTGACCTCCTTCACGAAGATCTTTTCTAATTTTTTCTGATCCCATACTTACAAAAAGAAGATTGTTTTCTCCTAAGGGAAATGTGATCCGAGTAATCTTTTCAAAGGCTGCAACCGCGTATAATCCGGTTCCTATCTTTGGGCTTAATTCTTTTCTAGCACTCCATGCACTAGACGCTCGTTTAAGGGATGATTTTGTTTCTTCTTCAGATAGATAATTTGTAACTCCATCCCGATGGTTAAAATTGATAATATTTCCTTTATTATCCGCAACTATGCTGTGTCTAATGTTTACATCTGATTCCATTATCCTTTGCAAAAGTTGCTCGAAAGCCACATTCGTAATAAGATACGGTATTACTTAATAGAAATATATGATTATCAAAATTGAATTCCAAAACCTTCTTCATTAATTTTTTAGCATTGTCAAAAGGTAAATCATACATAACAATACTCTTAAACAATAGTTGAGTTTTTCTAAACTTCCGTTAAGCCAAATTTAAAGTAAATATCCGTTTTTTAATATATGAAAATTATTTCTTTTACCCAAGCTTATTAGATTAGACAATAATTATTTAAAATTAATATGATCTCAAATAATGATTATGTAAAAAAAATACTATCGCAGATTTTAGAATCATATAATATTATACAACATCTAGAAAACAAAACTGGAGACCTTGAGGTTGTTAAAAAAGAATTGCTAAAAATTAATGGGTTTTTTAAAGTACTAATAAAAAAATTGGGTACAGAAAATTTTCAATCACGTGATTTATTAGAATTAAAATCGAAAATAAATAATTATGTGGAAAATTATTATTTTGTACAAGAGATAGATACAATGTCTTCATTGTATGCAAGTGATAAAGATAGGCTAAAAAGCATTAGATTAAAAATTCTTGAAGCGATTGAAGATAAAAGACTAATTGAAACTGTTCAAGAACTGATGGTAAAATTATAGAATTGTCTGGAAAAGAAAAAAAATGTGTATTATGTGGATGTAAAGATCACCGATTAATTGGTTGTTCTAGGCATATTGCAAAAAAATGTAGTTGTTACAACCCCTAGTAATTGTTTATTTTTTTACTATTTTTGTCTTGAGCCGGATCTTTCATGGAAATTTAAACAACATTTACATTCTTTTTTCATACATTCTGTTTCTGTATAATGATCACATATTCCACATTCACAACTCTTAGTCATTTGCTTTTACTTGCGTTATTTGCAATAAAAATAATACTGCGATTTTTTATGATTTTAAGGTCAAATGCTTCTATCTTGATTTTGATTTTTTTGAAATAGTTTTCTTTGGTTTAGCCTCTAATTCCTTTTCTATCTCTTCGGCTTTATTATCTACTGCCTCTATAATTTTTTGGATCAGTCCATCCAAATCGCTGTCATCGGCCTCCGGTTCCACCATTCCGGCGATTTCGGTTATAGTGCTTGAAATCTCCGCACTCACATCTTCAAAACTCTCAGGATCCTCATATGCTGCATTATAGAGATTTTTTAAATTATTAACATGCCCAATTATCTGGTCTGTTAGAACAACTTTGTATTCGGTACCATTTACATCTACTAGTTTTGTACTCATAATTCAGATTTCAAATTTTGATGCTTAAATGTTTTTAGTTGAATTGAAACTACTTAGGATGTCTATTATTAATAAATTAAAAAATAATGTGATCTAATGCCGCTGCATCGCTTATCAATCTGGTATGGTATGTTCTTACCACATATCCATTTTTAATTTCATTTGCAGGAATCCACCTGTTGGTAGATGAGTAATGCCTTTTTTCCGCAAGTTCTCGTTCTATTGCTTCTATATCAAATTCTGCTTCCTCTACCTCTTGGCTGTTAAGATGTTTTATTGTGATTAAGATCTTACTAATTTTAACACGATCTCCAAATTTCCATTTAGAAGGGGTGTTCTCATCTGAAACCTCCAATACTTTAATTTTCATTTGTTTGTCTCCAGTTGCATCATAGCTTATCAAAAGTCGCTCATCTGTAAATTCTTCAAAACTTATTCGTGAATTTACTTCATTTTCGGTTTCAGACACTAAATCAAATATGGATTCATTCTTGGGGGGTTCGGGTTTAGATGTATCTTTCTCTTGAGGCATACCTTTCATCTCTTAATTATCATTAAAAAACGATCTGATTCAAATCTAAAAAATTAGGCATAGTTTCTAAATTTTGTTTTAAAGGGCATACTATGATCTTTTAGTTTGATCTCTTTTCGTTCCCCATTTATTTTTGCAAAAACCTTTCCCTCATAGGTACAGACACAATTTGTAATTGGAATAGACGTATCCCATATCTTGAAAAATTCTCTCAACTCTCTACTTTCATAAATTCCCAAACCAATCCTTTTTTTTGATAGAAATTTGAATGCAAGAATTACCTTTCTATTTTGGTAAATATCAAAGGTTTCGATCCATTTTAGACACCTTTCAATTTGATCTTCTGGAACGGGAAGTGAGTTTGTGGTCCCTGATTTAGCCTCAATAGTAAAAATTGAGCTTTCATTTGTATTTACAGCTAAAACATCTGGAAGTGCAATGCTTGGTGAGCCTAATCTAAAGGCACTCCAATTTTCAGCGGAATTAAATCGTTTAACTATGGTATCCTCCCAGTGATATCCTCGCTGTCTTCGTGTGTGAGCTGCGTTTTGATGATTTTTTGATTTCTTTTTTTGTTTATTTTTTAAAATTGTAATAATTTCTGGAGTTGATTTCATAAATTTTGTAGATCTACTAAGATATAGAATCGAAGGTAATACTGACATTACCTATTGCTATATCTTTTTCCAATACTGTGGCAAATTAGGCTGTAACGAAAAACAATTTAAAATTAAATATTGACATTTTAGGATTTTTTACGGATTTTGGGGATTACTCCAAAATATCTCTTGTTTAAAATGGTATATTATCTGATTAGTCTAAAACCCTTATTTTGAAAAAATAATTATTATCAACAATTCCACAATCAATAATTTTTATCGGCTGATCAATTTTAGGTATGCCTGAAACAATTTCTCCAATTATTTTTATTGAATTTTCAATTTCTGCAACACAAAAGTAGATATTTTCTTTTTTAGAAAATTCAAGAATTTTCCCCATGTTAGAACATTTCCTCCATGAATTTTTTCCTAAACATTGATTACAAAACTCTGAAGGCGGCCATACAATTTTTTTACAATGATTGCATTCTGATAATAGAAAATTACCTCTTTTTAATTCTAATTCAAAATTCATTTTTCTAATACTAACACCGTAGATGAAGTTGCAGCAGCTGACATGTTGTGGACAAGTCCAACTTTTGCATGATCAACTTGTCTTTTACCTGCCTGTGAATGAAGTTGTTGTGTAATTTCTATAGTTTGGGCTATTCCGGTTGCACCTAAAGGATGTCCTGAACCAATCAAACCTCCACGAGGGTTGATTTTGGAATTTTCTGTAAGATATACTTCTTTGACCAGTTCAATACCTTCTCCTTGTTTGGAAAATCCCATTGAATCTAAGGCCATAGGCTCACAAACTGAAAAAGCATCATGGATCTCCATAACATCCACATTGGATGGTTTTTGTTTTGACATTTGAAATGCACTTTTTGCCGCCTGTATTGTGGATTCCATGTTATCAAAGCTGGGATTTTTCGTAAAACTAGCAGATGTTGTTTTTTGCCCAATACCAGTAATCCAAATTGGGGTATCCGTAAAGGCACTGCAAATATTTTCAGATGCCAATAAAATGGATGAACCACCAGTACAGGGTCTAGAACAATCAAGTAATCTTAAATCATCTGTTAATTTTTTAGAGTTTAATACATCCTTAATTGATACTGCTTTTTGTGAAATTGCATTTGGATTGTGAATAGATTGTTTGTGATTTTTCACAGACACCAAAGCTAGATCTTCATCACTAAGAGAATATTTTCTTTTATAAGATTTAGAAAATATTGAGGCCCAAAAAATAGGATGTTTGAATTCACCTCTCAAATTATCCCATTCTAATATTTGTCCTGGGCTATCATACCTTTCAGCGCCAGAAATTAAAACTACTTCTGCTAATCCTGAAACAATGTAGGAATATGCAGCAACAATTGCATTTGTTCCTGAATTGCATAAACTTTCAATTGAATGTGATATTTTTGGTTGGATTCCTGCCATTTCCGATAAAACTGCTGACAGATATTTTGAATTATTGTTTGTAGAGACTAAAACTGCGTCAATATCTTTTTGGCTTAAATTTGAAGTAGAATCAAATAAGTTTTTTGTTGCGTGTAGTAAAATAGATTCTATTTTCAAATCTTCTTTTGAGAATTTTGTTTGTCCATGACCTACTATCGCAACTTTGGGCATTATTTTTCCTCAAAAAAAGTATTTGAAAATAATTTTAACGAATCAGCTACATCACCTATTGGATTAAATTGAATGATTGGAAGATCCACGCCTGTTTCTTTAAATTTTTGAAGTTGTCTAATGCAAGTTTCAGGATCTCCAGCTATGGTTAAGGAGTTTATCATATGGTCAGTTACTAATTCAAAATTTGATTTAAATCCAGATTTTTTAAATTCTTCAAAAATATTTCTTGTTTCGCTTTCAAATCCATTTTTAGCCAAAAATTCTCGATAAATTTTTCCGACTGATACATAAAACGCTAGGGTTTTTTTACATTGATTTATTGCCATTTCAGAGTCATGAGAAACACTAGTGATTATTTGACATGCTACGTCAATTTTCCTCTTTGACTGCATTCTATGAACCATTTTTTTCATTTCATCTATTGGTCGTAAATAAAAAATCACGCCATCTGCAATATTCCAGGTTAGATCCACCATTTTTTGGTTTACTGCTGCAAGATAAATTGGAATTTTCTCCCTATAGGGTTTGATTAACAAAGTAAAATCTTTTAATTTAAAAATTTTACCTGTGTAATTAACAGGGTTTCCGGATAAAATCATTCTAATGATTTCAACATATTCTTTAATTCTTGCCACTGGATTTTTAAATTCATACCCATGAAAATTTTCAACAATTGAAGCACTACTTGTACCTAAACCTAATATCAAACGACCATTGGAAATTATATCGACTGTAGCTGCGCCCATAGCAATGGAGGCGGGACTACGGGAAAAAATATTGATGATGGATGAACCTATTTTTGGTTTGGGAGCTTTTTGTGAAACGGTGCTCAGCATTGAAAAATTTTCCATCCCCCACGTTTCTGGAACCCAAATTGTCTCTACTGATGTATCTGATAAAATTCGTGCGCAATCTAAAACCTGATTAACAGATAAAACTGAGCCTAAACTACATGCTATTCTCATAAAATGTTTACTGCAATTAGATATTCTAATGTTTCCTTTAGTTTGTTATTTTCTCATAATTTTAGATGATTTATTTTGGAGATTAATTTGGTACAACTCTTTTAGCATTGTGTGAAATATCATTGAGGTTGAATATTATGATGATATTTTTTTAATTAAAATTAATGAGCGAGATACTATCCCTTGAAACCACAAACAAAAAAAGTACCTTTTGGAGTAATGCCACTAAATATGCTGCGTCAGAAAATGATGATGAAGGATTCCTAAGCGAAATTGCCTACATGATGGTTACATTGCATAGAACGGGTTTCTAAATTCTAAATTTTATTTATCTCCAAAGAACACTCTTCAATATCTTTGAAAGAGTCTATTGAGTGCCATTTTATTTTTTTGAATTTTACCATATTTAATAATCCTTTTTTTGCATAATCCGGAAATAGTGTTTTTTCAATGTCACCTTTTTTGGGCAAATCCTTTAGGATCTCTTTTTGTAGATGGTAAATTCCAGCATTCATCCAGGTGCCTGAAATTTCTTTTTTCTCTCTAAATCTGGTAACTTTATCTTCCTTTGTCTCAATAATTCCAAATTTAGTCCTTAACTCAATTGCTGCAATAGAGTTTTGAAATTTTAATAACTTTTTCAGATCAATATTGGTAATTACATCACCATTTAACACCAAAAATGACTTATCTTTGATTAGTTTTCCTGCTTGTTTTATTGCTCCGCCTGTTCCTAAAGGAGTTTTTTCAACAGAAAATTTTATTTTGATACCAAAATTGTTTTTCATAGATAGGAAATGTTGCATCATTTCTGTTTTATAACCAGTACAGATTATTACTTCATCAACCTTGAATTTTTTCAAGTATTTTATTTGCCAATCAATAATTGGAACATTATTTAATGGAACTAAAGATTTTGGTACATAATCAGTTATTGGTCTGAGGCGTTTACCTCTACCACCAGCTAGGATAATGGCTTTCACTTTCCTTTCTGAATTTTTTACCATTATAACCTTAATTCAATGCTTAGGTTTCTAATTCCTATAAAATTTTCTAGTTTTTTTCAGTCAAATAGTAATGAAGTTCAGTATAACATTCCTTACAATATTCTTCATCGTCAGTATGAACACAATCATACACTTTTGAAACTTCATTGCTACATTTTTGGCAAATTTCCATTTATGCAACCTTTGCTTGTGATTTTTTTATCTTTATTGCTCCTAATGCAACTATTATGGCTCCAATGGCAATCAAACTACCACCTTCGCCTACCATTCTTCCCATGTTTTCTGATTCAGTTGAACCTGAAATAGAAATTGCTCCACCTATGAT
>DATKZR010000100.1:0-12796 GCA_035527875.1 Nitrosopumilaceae archaeon
TTTGAACACGCGTCTCAGCCGTGACAGGGCCGAATTCTAGACCGGGCTATACTACAAGGGCACGATTTCTTTTCAACAAAATCCTAGATTAAAAGTTTCTGGCACAACAAAAAAATTTGTAAAAGACTAAATTATACACGCTAAGCAAATTTCTTTGTGGGTCTATGGCGCAGCCAGGTAGCGCACCGGACTCTTAATCCGGTTGTCGAGGGTCCGAATCCCTCTAGACCCGCTATCCCCTAGGTTCTATCTCCGGACTTTATTTTCATGGAATACTATAGTTGATCTAATTTGTAATCGTCTAATCCAATTGAATTTCCATTTTTTTAGATTAATTTTCTGGATTTCATTCAGAGTTGTAGCTAAAAGCGTATCTGAATTCTTCAAAACCTCAAGGATGTGGATATAGTTATGGAAGGAAATTTCAAGTTATCAAAAGACGACATTGACATAGAATCCCAAGATGCGTTGGACCTCTTTTATGCTGGAATCAAGGCTAATCAAACAAGAACCACAATGGATAGGCTTCTCAAAAAGTTCCTTGTTGAAATTTGTATAGATATCTTAAATGGAAACTATAGGCAGAGAGCCGAAGAATTTGTAGACCTTGCGAGGAAAGATTCTACTGCTGCTACTAACATTGTGATTGCCTATGTAAAGCAATTACGAGAAAGGACCCAATTACCCAAAGACCACAACCACTACATCAATCCCTCATACCTTCCAAACAAGATTAAGCCAATCAAAAAACTAATCGCAATGAATGATGTATTATTACCCTGGCATAGAATACGATCATACTATCCAGAGCTCAATAACACTCACAAAGGTCGGGGTTACACTAGAGAAGAGATAAAAAAATTACTAGAATATTCAGACTCCATTGACACTGACTTTATCCTATTAGCATCAAGTTCTGGGGGATTAAGAGTGGGTGCGTGGAATAATCAAAAGTGGGGAAACATCTTTCCCATTTACCAAATAGATGGCCAATACAAGATAGAACTAGAAAAATCAGATAATGCAACAATTGTTTGTGCTGGCATGATTGTATACAAGGGTACACGTGAGGAGTACATTGCCCTAGTATCAATAGAGGCATGGACCAAGCTCCAAGAGTACAAGAGGATTTGGACCAAAAAAATAGGACGACACCCTACACAAGATGATCCTTTAATTTTAGCAAGGTATGCAAACCCCACACCGCTAACTTACATTGGAGTAAAATCTAGAATTGAAAACCTCGTTGTAAAGGCGGGATTGCGTGATCCTAAAAAACTCAAGGTAGGAGTAAGAAGACATGAAGTTCCCGTAACCCATGGATTCAGACGATATTGGGATAAGGTAATGATGCAAGCCCAGCGCAACAAGGGAACATTATCAGCCCTTGTATCAAAAGAGAGACTCTTTGGACACACTGGAATTGTAAAGACTGACAAGAACTATTACTGGACTGACATACTAGAGCTGGTACCAGAATATCTAGAGGCAATGCCAGAACTAATGATTAATGATGAGGTACGATTACAACACAAACTAGATAATAAAATCCAGGAAAACCAGCTACTAGAAAGAGCAAATCAAGAAAGAGAGATTGCCCTAGAACGATTAGCAGAGCTTGAGGCCAAGGTAAATCGGATGCAGATTTATCAGAAAATTACTTGATTATTTGCATTTGCGGATAAATATCTTTGATAATTTTGCGGATCTTTTCGGCTTCTAATTCATCATCTTTGTAGAATGATATTCTTAACCTACTCAGCTCTTCTGCAAAGAGATCAATCAAAAACAAGTCTTCTGTCTCATCATTATGGGGTTTAAACGAATCGGCAGTTTCAATTTTTATCATCTCAGCCAGATATCTAATGTTAAGGTGTCCAGAACTATCAGTGAAATTTTTCAAGATTTTACTTAGGCATTGCAATGAAAATCCCTTGGAATATGCATACTCTTGTTTGAACCCAAGCTTGATTTGCCTTAGTAATTCTGCATACTCTGAGAAAGTAGTTTTGCTGTGAGTAATATGGGAGAAATATTTCCAGTATAATTTTTGTTGATGTTCTAACTCGCTTGACTTTGCCATTTCCATAAACTCTGCCTCATGAGTTGTTTTCCCAAAATATTTATCCAAAAATGACTCCAAGTCAAGCCACATCTCACATATTCGTGCATGCCTTTTTGCAAGATGTAATTTTGATTTATGTGATTTTTCTTCAAGAATTAAGATCCGGGTAGCAAGTATAATCAAATTTAGATATTTTATAATAGTTGTACAACTTGCATCCAAACCAGAAATATCAAATGATTGTTTTGGAATGTTGGTCCTTGTTATTTTTGTAAAATTAATAATTTTGTTTTGTGTAAATTTTTCTTTTAATTGTGGATATTGGTGAGCAATTTTATTTAAGGAAAGTGATACACGATGTTTTGTAGTATGATATATGGATAGAGTTTTGGTGATTTGATCATCATTATTAACATAATATACAATACCCTGCCAATAGGGAACTTGGAAAATAATTTTGTGCTCCAAAAGATAAAGAATATAGTTCTTTGTTATTTTGTAATTCTTGTTACCGTCATAACTACAAATTTGTTTTAATGATGCAAAAGGATGTTCATACAAATACAAAACAATCTTAATTAGATTTCTACTAGAATCCCTCCGAGGAATGAACCTATGTGTAATGCCTTTCACAATTTGATCTTATGGTTTTCAATGTTTTAAGACTGATCGTGTAAAACTTGTTAACCTTGGCTGATCATTTGTTGCATCAAAAGATGTAGCTAAAATGGACTCTGGATTCTTCAAGTAACTATTGATCTACAGTATATGTATGGATAAGTTTCAATGCAAACACAATCCCAAAAAAGCCAGAATGGTGTTTTCTTGCAACGTCTCAGGGGATTACCAACTAGTATTATGTGAAAATTGCGCAAATAACGAAGATCGCAGTTTCCTAATTGAAGAGCAACAGTTGAATTTACAGGAGATGGGAGAGTAATGCCAAAAATTACTCCTCCTGAAATCATCCTCAAAGTTATATTTCTCACATTAAATGGATTTTCACGCCAAGAGATCAATAACAAAACAGATGTCTCTTTAGGCAAAATTTCTGATATCTGGAAAACCTTTGCCACTCAGGTAGGCGAGGCAAACTTTGATGCTCTAAAGATTTTGGGCCAATTTTTACGCTCAAAAGACACCACAATTACACATTGGCCTGACGAATTTCGCATCAGACAGAGACTCGAAAAAGCCGGAGTAAGCCTAGATGAATTTGATGCATTTGTAGCAGATGTTTTCATAGTTTGTGCCGAAGCTAGAGTAGATGCATCTGCAATCATCAAAGCATTTTTGAATCTAAAAACTCTGGCACAGACCAATAAAATTCCATTAGAGCAGGTAAATCAATACTTTACTGAATTATACTCCAAAGTTGAAAATCTAAAAAAAGCACATGTAAATTTTACAAGTGAAATTACAACAGCAAAAAAACAGAAAGATACTATACTAGAAGAAAACAAAACTACTCTCAAAATACTTGATGATTACATCAATACAAAAAAAGAACTAAAAAATCAGGGAATTTCAACTGATGATCTAAAAACCATTACAAAGATTTTCTCAGAACTACAAAAAGCAAATTGGAGTACTCCGGTAATAATGAAACATCTCACAGAAGAGACTAATTATGATAGTCGTATCTCTAAGAAACAAAGAATAGAGAAAGATCTTGATAATAGAATTGAACAAAAATCACAAATGGTAAATGAATTAAACAAAGAAATTACAAATGATAAACAAGTAATAGCAAGATCAAAGGCAAGAGTAAAAGTATTAAAAAAACAAGAAATAGAATTAATTGAAAGTCTAACTATAAGAAAAAATCTATTTGTTAAACATGTTGAAAGTTATGATAGAGCAACTAGAGATGCCATGAAGCTACAACAAACTTCTCATCAAGCGTTTATGAATAATCTAAAAGGCCAAATTACAGAAGAGCTAAAAACAATGTTCTCAGACAAAGAATATGAACTCTCACAAATGTTTGCAACAGTAGATAGATTGATTGCAAGTGTTGCGTCAGCTACCGAACAAGTATCATCTCTGAAAATAATAAAATCACTGTATAACCTCTTGGCTCTCAATTCTGGTCCTGTAGAATCACGAAAGGCAATGATTTTGGTGGTAGAGTCATTTGAAATAGTCTGTGAGGAAAACCATGACCGACCTGCTGTTTTGCAGGCACAAAGTATGCTTCGATTCCTAAAAGGTGAGCTAAAACGTCTTTCCCAGAGACCAAACTAGTCCTAATTAGACTTGAGCGAGAGTCTCAGGACCTAAAGTTCCGCTTTGAGCGAATTGAGCTGCAATCACCAGATATTCTTTGTAAAATAATCTCAGAGTTTTTGCTTGAAGATCTGAAATCCCTCAAGACAAGAAATGACAATGTAGAGTCTAAGATCATTCAAGGTGTTAGTCAGATGATAGGTGATGTGTTTGATAGTAATTTTATCAAAGAATTTTCAAACAACATGAATGAGCAGATTGAAAAAGATTCCAAAAAAGATCAAAATCTAAATGATCTTTATCTTAATGCAAAGGACAAGTTGTCAAATCTTGATGTAAACCAACTTTATGATGTACTTGATGTATATCTAGAATTTAGATTTCATGGTACTGTCAACTACATATTAAATCACTTCTAGTCTTTGAAATCTTTGGTTTTTTATGGTCATAAAGTCAGATAAAATTTCATTTTGGTCATATTGCCGTCATCTTATAGTCATATCACCGTCAAAATAACGTCAAATAAGATTTTGATAGTGTTTTTCATTTTAATTTCATTTTTCATTTTAATTAGCCTCGATATGGGATTAAACTAAAAGAAAATGGCATATACTACAATACAAATTCTTTTTTGACATTATTATGTTAAATGACGACCTATGAAATTTATTCTGACATAAAATTTCTCATAAAATCTATTCTGACTTTAATTAAATACAATATGACGTGGGTCTTGGTAGATTCGGGTCTTAACAGATTCACATCTATGGAAATTTCCTCTATATGATTAACCAATTTGTCTAGGCCTTGATGAAAACAAGAAATCTGGAGAGCCTAATTAGTTTCAAAGCTTTACTAACTTGCGATCATTATTCTTGAAGACAATCTTATAATTTGGTCAAAAATTATTTTTTATATTGCGATTAAATTCAATTTTTGCAGGTTTTTTAGGAATTAGTTTATTGTTAGGTTCAATTCCAATCTCAAATTCTGAATTAGAGGTTGATTCTTTCTCAGACACAACCGTGGTTTCTCAAATGTCTGAGACTGCCATATTGGTACTGGACAATCTACCCGACCCAAAATCAGAAAACGAAAGAAAGAAAAAATTTGACAGTGGATTTTATGATCTTGTCCAAGAAAAAATACAAAATAAAACCCAAACTACAGAATACTATGATGTAATTATCATGGTAAAAAAGGTAGAAGAGGAGGGACTGGACAAAAAGACTGTTGCAAATAATAATAAAAACAAACTAGAATATGTTTTGCGAAATCATTATGGGGTTACAGAATACTACAAAGCAGAAACATTATCATTCATAACGGCAAGAGTTCCTATTTCTGAGATACCCCGATTGGCAGACCAAGATTTTGTAGGAATACTTGGGGATGGCGAAATTGAGATAAAACCCCTTAGTCTTAACATGGACGAAGCTAAAATTTCAGTTAATTCCATTGATGTAGATGTAACTGGAAAAGGAGTTATTGTATCAGTACTGGATACAGGAATTAAACAAAATCCAGATCATCCTGATCTTCCCATTCCTACAAAAGTTATAAAACAAATTAGATGCGTTGGCGTATCTTGTGATCCAAATGGCGATACAGAGGATGAGGATGATCATGGAACACATCAAGCAGGAATAATTAGTGGGCTCGGGATAGCACAAGGTAACATGAAAGGTATTGCTCCAGATTCCCTCCTCTATGTGGTTTATACAATATCAGAATCTGGAGGGACTTCAATGGCCAACGCATTGGATTGGTCTCTTACAAATGGCGCTGATGTTGCAAATATCAGTTTAGCCGGAAATACATGTGTAAATTATCCTATGATTTCGGAAATAATTGATGAGGCAATAGATGAGGGTCTAATTGTAATTACTGCTGCAGGAAATAGTGGTCCAACAGCTGAAACAATAAAGGCTGAAGCCTGCGGACTAAATACAATTTCTACTGGAGCATTTGATGACAAGAATACCGAGCAGATTAGTGACGATGTTGTGTGGGGAAGCAGTAGCAGAGGTCCCACTCCAGACGATAGATTAAAACCAGAAATTCTGGCCCCAGGTGTTAGCATATATTCGCATTCTGGATTAACTGGTGTAAATTATAACAATAAAGACGGTACAAGTTTTGCTGCACCATTTGTGTCAGGAGCATCTGCATTGATTCTTGAACAAAATTCGTATTACCGCCCTCTTGAAATAAAAGCCGCACTTCTCCTTGGTGCGGACTGGAAGGGGACCGTTTCTCCAATAACTGCACAAACTTATGATTTTGGATCGGATAATGCTGCGCTTAACGCAAATGGTTTTGGATTTCTAAATATCGAAAACTCTCTAGACAAAGCAAGCTCGGGAAACAACATAATTTATGATACGTTTGATTTGGGAACAACTACTTCAAAAGAGTATACTTTTACTGCCACGCAAGGAGAAGAAGTCAAAATTATTCTTTCGTGGTTTCACCATCCAACTGGCACTATTATAGATCCTACCTCAACTGATGTAAGCAACATTGATCTAGTTGTTAAAAACTCATCAGGAAATGAAGTTATTTTAAGTCGGTCTACAATACAAAACAACGAATTTTTAGTCTTTGATGCATCTGAGTCAGGAACACATTCTTACACCATAGAAGTGGATCCAATAGATATAGTTACTGAAGCAAAACATCCTTTTGTCTTGGCTAGTTCAAAACCATTAACTGCCCCATGTCCTTCTTTCCCTCCTTCGGGAACATGGATAATCGATAAAACATGTTTGATTTCGGGAACTGTAAATGTTCCAATTAATCTAAATGTAAAAGTAATGGACGAATCAGACCTTGTAGTGTTAAACGGCGGTACACTGAACATTGATTTTACAAACAAAAAACTTGAAATCATAAGTGGAAGTAGGGTCATTGTAAAAGAGGGTGCAACAATTACTTAATGAATGGTGTGATGAAAGAAAATGATTGATGAAAATAAATTTGTAGTAATAACAATCTCAGTAATTATTTTGTTTAGCCTTAACCAAATCTCCTTTGCCCAAGAAATTGATTCACTTGATTATTTCCTAGATGATGGATATGAAATTTTTATAGAACAGGATGGTGTTAAAAAATTTTATTTCCCCTACCAGATAAAATATGGTGAAATAAAGGAAATTTTATTTCCTATAGATGTATTCACAGTAATTGTAACAATTGAAGTCCAGCAGGAATCTCAAATGAGTTTTATAATACCTCGGACAACATACGACAGTATTCTAAATGGAATTATATCTAAAGCGGTGTTGTTAGAAGATGGTAAAGAAATATTTCCTGAAGTGATTCTAAACCCTGAAATTAGAATCTTCAACTTTGATGTAAAGGAAGGATCTACAGAACTGGAATTTATTTTGACACAAACTCCAGAGTCAGACATTACCTTTTTAGAAAGAGATCCTACTGGAGTATTCTCTGAGATTCCTTATCCGAGGGAACAAATTGAGATGGGTGTTTCTCCTTCTGAAGTATCGTGTAATGCAAATCTTAAACTCCTTTTAAAATCAACTGATAATTCCCCAGCGTGTGTCCAACTTTTAACAGCTCAAAAACTGATTGAGCGTGGTTGGGCAAAAAGTGAATAAATTAATAATTTATGGGATCATATTTTCAGTTATTTTTATCATAGGATTTCCTGTTCAAGAGAGTTATTCGCAATATATGGGATCAGTCAATCCAGATCAATGGTCTATAGCCACTGAATCTGCCGTCCGTGATCTTAGTATAGATGTTTTTTTTCAAAATTCAACCATTCTAAAGGAAAGTATCAAAACAAGGATTTCAAAGGCACCAGAAGACTCTTTGCCTCCGACTTTCCATATTAGAATACTTTATGATCAAGTCCAAAATGGAAAAATTTTCAATATGGACTCGGTGTATAAAGTAGATTTTGGTCTAAATACTAGAACTCCGGATAATACAAAGCTTGAAAAAATATTTGAAAACGAATATCTTCCTCCAAACCAAATCAAAAATAAAAAATTTGAAGAATTTGAAAGTTACCTAACTGGCTTGTTACAAAACATAATGTGCAGACAAGGTTTTGAAAAAGTTGTAAAGGAATCAACGGATGAGGCATTATGTGTGAAATTAAAATCTGTAGGAAAGCTAGTTGATAGAGGATGGGTAAAAATGGATTATTTTACAAGCAAGATTCTCCAAAATGAAAACTATGATTCTCCACATGTGCCAATTTCAGTAAATTATGTACAACCCGACTCTGAAAATCCAGACTATAGTTGGATTTCAACAAAAATTTGGAATCTACGAAATATTCAAAGCGATTATTCTGTAGAGGTGTTTAACCCTGAAGGAGAACAGGTGAAGATTTGTTCAAAACCTAGTGCAGAAAGTCCCCAAAAACCACACTCACTTAATGAATGGAAAACACTACTAAACTCATGTGGACACTCACGCATGACAGGAAATTATACCGTGATTGTATCATTAGATTCTAAACATGAAACATTTATCGTAAATGTTCCTAAATGACAAAATCGTTGTAAAATTCTTATCCTTCCCCAAAAAATAATTTCAAAATCACTTTAGGGGAATCTGCCAGATGAGTAGAGCCCCCTAGATGTAGCGAGTCGTAACAGATTCACATCTACGTTGTGAAGACTGAACTAATTTCATAATCGTTAGGATGATTATGCTGAATAATCATACTCAATATTAGATCCAAAAAATTCATGTCTTGGTTTTTTCTGGTAGATTTGCAAAAATTATTTTCTTTCTCTAGGAAAGATTATGAACTCTAAGTCAATAATTCAATTACTAAAAAATGAACAAAAAATTTATTTTCATAATAGTAGGAATCACTGTAGTTATTTTTGGAATTTATATCTCTATAATTAACGAACCCCCCACACCGACAAGTGCCAATCTACTAGTATCGGGTCAACTTTCAGAACCCATGGAAAATTATATTCTACTTCCAGATACGTTTATAGAAAAATATTCTTTTATGTTGCCTCTTCTTGAGGAAGAAAAAAAATATTCTTCGAATTTGGAAACCACTAGTAACATCAATGTGAGAATAAGCGAAGAAAACCCTAGTATTCATAGACTATCTTTGGAAGAAGCATATGAACTACAAACTGCTTTAAATCAAATTACAAAAATTAACGGGAAAGAAGGCAATCCATACTTTGTAATTTTTCAAGATTATTTTTATCGCATAGGGATAGATTTCTGCACTCCCACATGTGGGCCTTATTTGTGAGATAATTCATAATCATAGGGAAGATTACACAAAATAGATCATTTTATGAGGATCTTTAGAAAATTTAGGTAATGCTCAATAGTATTTTTTCAAATTTATTCTCACTTACACGAAAATACAAGATTGGAGCAATAGTAGGATTTTCGTATTCTCTGATATCGCTAATCATTTTTTCCATTATTGCAAATAGTGGAGATCTTAGTAACTTGTTTAACACTTTACCTATTTTCGTTCAAGTGATTATAATTCTTCCAGTTTATGCTCTAACCGTTATTTGGGCTCCATTGGTAATGTTTGATGTGTATATTCACAATACTATTTTTGCATATGCCGAAAGTACTTCCCTTATCTATCAATTTGACCCACATTCTTTTTCTAGTTATTTAGCACCAGTCATTTTGGTTTTTAGTTTTACAATGTTGGGAATATTTTTTCAAAAAATGATAGGATTTGTAAAAAAATGAATCTAAAATTGATGGTATTTAGTATAATTGTTCTTGGCATTGGAATTTTTTTATTTTTTTATCCAAATGTATATTATTTCTATAATCCTTTACCTGAAAAATATAGTGAAGAACCCGGTCCTTGCTACGGATTATCTCTTGAGAAACTGCTCAAAACAGATTGTCCAATAGTTCAAGAAATACAAGAATTTTACCCTCCCTTCATAGGATTTGGTTCAATTGGATTAATTGTCTCATTTTTAGTTCAGAGACAACCAAAAATTAATTCATAATCCTACTATAGATTACGAAAGAGTTTCTTGTTTTAATCGGCATAAATCCGTAAAATAGTTCATGAGTAAGAGGATTAGAACTCCAAAAAACTAGGTCAATTTATGAACTAGTATGAGAATATGAAACAATTGAAAATATTTCTTGTCTTTTCTATGATTCTAATTCTTGGAATATCCTTTGAAAACCAAGCCTATGGACATGGTTGCCAAGCAATGATACAATCAAGAGATTTCAGAATTGAAGATGTAACTTTTTCAAGACGAACTATCTCAGTAGGTGAATCACTTGAAATTCAAGGGTTACTGGTAAATATGAATTCAGAAACTAAAGAGCTAAAACCTTGGGCAGTTGCATCTATTTCAGAACCATCGTATTTTGTAGATGATATAATGAGGATTTTTTCTGGACAAAATGGGGGATGTTTTGGAGGACCATCTGATGGACAATTAAATTGGTATTTTACAATTGAAACTAAACCTACAAACAAATTTGTCTTAGAACCAGAAGGTGTAATTCCATATTATGTTAGCCTCACTCCCCTCAAAGCTGGAATTTATCATATCCATCCTGCAATATTATGGAATGAATGGTATCGAAATGGTCCAGGTCAAACCATAATTGTCGAAGGACGAGATGGTGTGACTGATGGAGAAATCTTTGGCTTCTATTTGCCTTTTATTTCAAGTGTTATAGGGATTAGTTTTGCCGCAATAATAGGAATTATAGGAATAAGAAGAAAAATGCAAACAAATCATAGTTCAAAAGGAAAATTATCATGAAAGAATTTCTATTTTTAGCTTCAACTGTTTTCTTAATTTCCAATTTTGGAATTTCAGAAGCTTTTGCAGATGATTTGGTTGACTCTAAAAAAGACACTTTTGTAGACGGACAATGGAATTGGCTTTCTTCTGAACCTTTTGTGGAATACGATCTTAAATTTCAAAATCCAATGAAGTATTTAGGAGAACCATCTCTTGGGGAAGTAGAATCTTTTTGTAAAGATAGGACATCAATTCAATTTCCTAATTCGATTGATGGAGGCAAAATTCAACAAATGTGTAAAGACTCAGATGTCCCATCAATTATTGTAGAATTCAGTACATTTGCGGATGGTAAGATAACATTAGAAATTCCAAGGATTATTTTAGACCATAACAATGACGATTGCTCAGACAGGCGATTATTTACAATTTTAAATGGTGAAGAAGTAGACTACCAAGAAGAAAAAAATGAGAGATTTAGAATCATTACTGTTCCTGTAACGTACAAAGACCACAGATTAGAGGTTATAGCATCAGTTGTTATGGTAAAGGCGAGTCCAGGTTTAGACAAATGCCAAAAATTAATCCAAGATAAATTCAGACCTCTTGAACAAGTCAAATACAAAATAACTTCCAGTGAAATTGTATGCAAAGATGGATTAGGATTAATTTTCAAACATGATGCATCTCCTAGTTGTGTAAAACAGGAAACAATTCCAAAATTAATTGAACGTGGATGGGCTAATGTTTCGATAGAACATGATTTAAAATTAGAAATACAGAATAACCCAAAATTATCAAATGGACTTAAAAATTCCATCTTATCTGAGACTGCAATAGGTGGATTTCTAAGTAATCCATGTGATAGTAGTCAGAAATCATGCGTAGTAAAAATAGAACTTGTTAATGGGACAGACCCAAAAAAATTACCCTTCATCATTAAAGAATTGGGATTTTGGAAAAATATGGCTTCAGGAGTTTTTTCATTTGAAGAAATTCAAACAATCTCTGAGTTTTCTGAAGTGAAAAAAATTAGTTCAGGTCAAGGTTTAAGGTAAATTGAATAAAAAAATTATTTTCTTGTTTGTTGGATTTTTTCTTTTTGGTTTCTTAATTCAAGATGGTTATTCTCAGTATATGGATCCAGAAATAACCAAGTCTAGAATGAAATGGTCTGAAAAAGTAGAGTCAACCTTACAAGAATATCTGGAAAGTAATTTTTATCAAATTCCAGCAATTCCAAAAGATAGCATAAAAACTAGAATCTCAGGAGGACTTGAAGATGTATTGCCTCCAAGATACCATATTCGTATCATCTATGATTTACTAGAAAATAACAACGCAAAACATATGGATTCTGTGTACAAAGTAGATTTTGGTCCATCTTACAAGACACCAGATATGGCAAAGCTTGAAAAATTATATGAAGAGGTATATCTTCCCCCAAATCAAATCAAAAATACAAAATTTGAAGAATTTGAAAGCTACTTGACTGGTATGTTACAAAATATTATGTGCAGACAAGAATTTGAAAAAGTAGTAAAAGAATCAACAGGGGAAACATTATGCGTAAAATCAAAATCAGTAGGCAAGCTAGTTGACAGAGGATGGGTAAGAATGGATTATTTTACAAATAAGATTCTCCAAAATGAAAACTATGATTCTTTACATGTATCAATTTCAGTTCGTTATGTCCAACCCTATTCAGAATTTCCAGACTATAGCTGGATTTCAACAAAAATTT
>DATKZR010000101.1:0-23794 GCA_035527875.1 Nitrosopumilaceae archaeon
TAGAAGATTTTATCTTGCCTGACGGTTATTTTTTAGTAGAATTTACAATATTTTTTAAAATTTATCAAGTAATTATTCCACCCAATTTTATTAAAATTCCGCCCCCAAACTTTACTAAAATTTTATGATTTAGAAAATCAATATCCAAAGTTACTCCTGGAAAAATTGTAAGCATATTTCCTGTTTCTACAACAAGATCTCCTCCCAGAGAAGTACTTGTGGTTAGATTTGTATTGGAAGTGATGATGGTTTCAGAATCACAAAGGTCTCCTGTTTCGTCTAAGTCTAGATCATTCTGATCTGAATTGGAAACGTTTGAACAGTTATCAATTTCTCCGGATACTCCATCGCCATCAATGTCATTATCAGGATCATTAGGGAAGGAATCACATACATCTCCTATGCTATCTGTATCAGTATCTAGTTGATCAGTATTTGCAATTAATGGGCAGTTATCAATGGTATCAAAAATACCATCACTATCCGAATCAAGTATAGTGTTTAAAACACTGGCAATAAAATCAGAATAATGTGAAACTCTAGTATCAGCCGCAAATTCTCCACAACTACTATCTAATATTGGGCTTGGTCCTGCTGTGGTACAATCAGAAGTTCTTGGTGGCGGTCCGGCGAAGAACCCCAAGCTAACTCCATAAGATGTAATACCTACAAGTTCTCCGTTTAGAAATGTTGGTCCTCCTGAATCCCCTGGTGCAGATATAACTTCATTGTTTCCTAATCCTAGGTCATAAATTCCAAAAAAGAAGCCAAACGCGTCATGATTTGCAGTACCATCATCAGAATCAAATTGATAAATTGCTCTAGGAATAAAGTCGACACCAGAAGTTAAACCTAGATCCAAATACATGGTATCTGCAAAAGCATCATACTTGTTTTGCCCATCTCTTTTCGTTCCAAACGGAAAAGTAGAATCGTCAGTTCCGGAGCTAAAGAATCCAGACAAACCATATCCAATTTTACCTACGGCTGTTCCAACTGCACTTTCAGATGTAGCATGAGGATTTCCTGGAATTTGTAAGGGTGCAGTTGATACAAGTTTTAAAATTGCAATATCATTGCCTTTAATAAAATCACCATCCCAATCAGGATGTACTTTAGATTTTGAAGGATCTGCATCAATAGCAATTACAATGGATTCAGAATTCCCTTCAAATGAAGCAAAACCTGATGTTAAAATGTAATTTCCACCATCGTCAGTTACACAGTGTGCTGCAGTAAAGACATGTATTTTATTATTGGCCAAAGTTCCACTACAACCGACCGTACCATCTGTTCTAGTAAGGATTAATTTTGCTACTCCATCATGGGGATCACTTGTAGGTACTTCATGATTAGAAGGATCATCCGAGGAGGTGTAAAGTGGTAAGGCATATGCTATGATATTTTCTCCTTGAATAATCCTAACCTTGTATGGTGCTTGACTTGAATCAGGTAAATTTTCAGGTAACATTGCTTCGCTGGAAGAAATGCTAAAAGTCGAAGAAATCAAAATAATTCCCAAAATTAAAATCAACAGATGTTTCATTATTTGTATATTTTTTATTCAAACTTGGGATTTAATATTAGTGATTAATTTGTATGGAAGAAAAAAAGACATTTCTTGGGGCTGAGATCAAGGTACAAAATTAATTATTTCAAAAAACATCACAGCAATTGCCCATAAAATGTTCTTATTTTTTTAATTGACAGGTTTGGCGAGAGTTTTTCCAAGTAACTCATTGTAAAGGGAAACTGCATCTGCCTCATCTTTAGGTCCAACAATTACTGCCGATCCCTTTTTCATAAAACTAACTGACAATTCATTTGTTCGCAGGGATAGTCCCAATTTACCTTGGTTATCAATTAGAAATCCTTTCTCTTTTGCAATCCCAGTAACTGAATTAACATCAAGATCAAATGTACTAGTTGGTGTTATAGAGAAGGTTCTCTTTCCTCTGTTTCTTCCACATAGTTCTTCTAAAATTAATTCCTCTTTTACCACTTCTTCGGCTTTGCCGGTTCCACAAACAGAGCACTCTTCTGCTCTAAATGTTCTAGTGGTAGTAAAGTCCAGATTTTCAATATCTACGTGTAAAATTTTCTCAGACAAACTTGGTTTTTTACCTAAAATCACCTTTACTGCTTCGGCTACCTCGATTCCACCAATGATAGATAATACAGATGGATGAACGCCTTCTATACTACATGTAGGCATTGAATCCTCATCCAAAGATGGGAACATGCAATAATAGCACGCACTTTTTTTAGGAAGAATAGTAAAGGCCTGACCTGTGACTCCAACTGCCGCACCCGTAACAAATGGTATGTTTAATTTTACACATGCACTATTTAGAGCATATCTTGCATTAACACTATCTAGTGCATCAACTACAACATCGCATCCTTCAATTACTTCAAGTGCCGTATACTCATTAACTGATATAGCTAGTGCTTCAATTTTACAATCAGGGTTTAGTTTCTGTAATTTTTTGGCAGCAACCTCAACTTTGACTTGCCCTATATCATCTTCATCAAACATTGTCTGTCGATGTAAATTAGATAATTCAATTACATCTCTATCAATTATACGCAAAGTACCAACACCCATTGCAGCAAGGCGTGATGTTATTGGATTTCCAAGACCCCCTACACCTACTACACAAACTTTGGCATGTTTTAGTTTTAATTGTCCTTGATATCCAATTTCTTCAAGCATTACTTGGCGGGAGAATCTATCAAGTTCCTTTGAGGATAACTCATCTGATCCTCCAGCTACTGCAGGCAAAATATACACATCATCACCATCATTAAGTGAGGTATCCATGCCGTTTGAAAATTTGGCGTTTTTTCCATTAATGTAGACATTTATCAGAGAGCGTGGAGTGCCATCACTTTCTAATACTTTTCTCTTAAAGTCATCGCCCATTACATCAGAGATTTTTGCAAATGCATCACTTAGAGATTTAGCTACAATTTCAGTTTTTTTTTCACCGCCTCCTTGGTTTAACACAGATGGAATTGTAAATGTGATATTTGCCATACTAATTTACCAATGCCGATATTTCTGTCACGTCTGCCTTGAGTACTTTGGGTTTTTGCAGTACTTCCATGATTGATTCAGTTGCCTTTAGTCCATTTCCAGTCACATAACATACCACTTTATCACTAGAATCAATTTTTCCTTGCTCGACCATCTTTTGTAGGACAGATACTGCAACACCTCCTGCAGGCTCTGTAAAGATGCCTTCAGTTTGTGCCAATAGCAGTATGGCATCTAAGATTTCTTTATTGTTGCATTCCTCAGCCCAGCCATTGTATTGTTGTAGTCTTTTGAGAACGTATCTGCCATCCCCAGGATCACCTATGGCTAAACTCTTTGCAACAGTATCAGGATGTTCTACTGGAATTACCTCTTTGCTGTTTTTCTTAAATGCATCAACTATAGGTGCACATCCATGTGGTTGAGCTGCAACCATGTGCATGTTTGTTACATCACCCAATAATGAAACTGTTTGTAGCTCTTCAAACCCTTTGCAAATAGCATTTAGCATTGCACCACTTCCTACTGGAACGATAAGTTGATCAGGTACTTGCCAATCAAGCTGTTCTGCAACTTCATATGCAAGAGTTTTTGAGCCTTCAACATAATGAGAGCGCATGTTAATATTTACAATTCCAATTCCTTTGCTGTCACCAATTTGTGCAGCTATTCTATTTGCGTCATCATATGTCCCATCAACTGCAATGTAATTTGCACCATATGATAATGCCTGGGTAATTTTTGCCATCTCAATATCGCTTGGAGCAAAAACATGACATGGAAATCCACCTTTGGCAGCATGAGCTGCAGTAGCTGATGCTAAATTACCAGTTGATGCACAGCCAACTGCAGATAATCCAAATTCTTTTGCTTTTGAGATTGCAACACCTGCAGGTCTGTCTTTAAATGAAAATGTTGGATTTACAGAATCATTTTTGATATAGAGGTTCCTGAGTCCCAATTTTTCTCCAAGTTTGTCTGCTTTGATAAGTGGTGTCATTCCAGCGCCTATACTAACGATATTTGATTTTTCCTCAATTGGTAATAATTCAAAATATCTCCAGTAGGTATGCTCACGATTAGAAAATGTATCTTTTGAAACGCTAGGAAAATTATACTTTACATCAAGGGGTCCAAAACAATCATCGCAGATATACTTGAAGGTAGTTTCATATTCTTTTTTGCATTCTCTGCATTGCAGTGAAGTTCTACTCAAGATCTTGTTTTCCTCTTAAAGCATACATAAAAAATCCTAATATCAAGTTAAGTAATACTTAATTTTTCATCATTAAAAATATAATGAAATTTATAGGGTTTTTTATGGGGAAATCCTAAGGCTGTATTTTTTTAGGGAAAATTTTCTGAATAATTAATATTTTTATAAATATTTCAAATATGAGTAAGGTTTTTAGAGATTTTTCTAAAATCAAATCCATGAATAAACGCCTTGCATTTGGAATACCTATTGCCATTGCTGTAATTGTAGGCATAATTACAATATCTATGATGCAAATTGGAGATTCCGATATTATGGAAGTTGAAGATACTTTAGATAGAGAGATCAAACCAGAGGAAATTCCGGAAATTGAAGATAAATTAGATGAAATTAAAAAAGTCACCGATGAAAACGTGTATGTCCCACTACCAAGAGAATGGCGGACTTCAGGTCCATTTCAAATTGACAGAAGTCAATATGCTTTAGGTGAGAAAATTTTCATTAGAACTGGAGGGCTAGATTTTGAAGAGAAAGGTCAAGTTGCAGTTATGAGACCATTAAATGATACACATTACTCTGTATACCTTACACTTCCATTTGATGGAGCTAAAAAAGAGGCATTTAATTATTACTTGGATCCTTCGTTGTCAAAAACAAGGGGATTATGTTCTGTAGATGATGTAATGGGTAGATGGGCTCTAGTTTTTAGAGGAACAGATTATCCAAATCTGTATTTCGAAATAACAGACAAAATTCTTCCAGGAACAGATTGGGAACCAGTCTGTTGAATTATTTTTCTAAATTGTTATGAAAGCAAACTCTCTCGCCAGTATGACAAGCTGGTCCTGAAGGTTCTACAAGATATATTATTGCATCTAAATCACAATCAACAAGAATCTCTTTTACTTTTTGAGTATTACCAGATTCCTCTCCCTTCATCCAGAGTTTATTTCTAGAACGACTCCAAAACCAAGAATTTCCTGTTTTTTTTGTTAGTTCTAGTGACTCTTTGTTAGAGTATGCTAAAGTCAAGACTTCTTTTGTGTTTGCGTCTTGAACAATAATAGGTATCAGTCCACCGCTTTTGTCAAAATCTATATCATCAATTGATTTTTGCATGATAGTCGTTTTACAGTTTGATATTATAATATTTGTAAAAAAATCCCTCTAAAAAAATGAGAAATATATATGATAATAACCACTCATTTTATCCGAGTTAATAGAAATAGATTTAATGCCAGACATTAGAAATTATCAATTTCGATTGTATCCCACAAAACAGCAAGAAAACAGATTAGAAAATAACTTAAATGTATGTAAATGGGTTTACAACAAATTTGTAGAGCAGATTCAAAATAGTTTTCTTAGCAGAAATGATATGAATTACATATTAACAGAATTAAAAGAACAAGAACCCTGGTTGTACAAATATCATAGCAAAATGTTGCAAATGATTTCAACAAAACTAGATAATGCTCAAAAGACATTGATTAAATTAAGAAAGAAGGGATGTAAGACAGGCAAAATAAAATTTATCAAATATAATGAATATAGAACATTCACATACAATCAGTCAGGATATAGATTAACTAAACATGGGGATACTAATCTTTTGTATTTATCAAAGATAGGTCATATTGAAATTAGATTACATCGAGAAATTAGTGATGTGATAAAACAGATTATTGTAACAAGAACAAAGCGTGGTAAATGGTGTGCATGTATTACATGTGAGATTAACAATATAATTGCGCCAAAGTTGAATTTTGAAAAGATTGTAGGTATAGATGTTGGAATCAAGAATTTTGTATACGACTCAGAAGGTAACGGAGTATCAAATCCACTAAATCTAAAAAAAATGTTAAAACCACTTAGAAGAGTACAAAGAAAAATATCAAGAAGGCGTAAGGGATCTAACAATAGACTAAAAGTGATCAAACGAATGCAAAAGATATATGAAAAAATAGTAAATTCAAGAAAAGATTTTCAGCATAAGGTATCAACACATTATGCCAAGAATTATGATGTGATTTTTGTGGAAAGACTACAAACCCTTAACATGATAAAAAACCATAAACTGTCTAGGAGCATAATGGATTCAAGTTGGGGTACATTCTTACAAAAATTAGATTATAAATGCAAACTAATGGTTGAAGTTTCTCCGAGAAATACAACAATAGATTGTTCTAGATGTGGTAATAAAGTAAGAAAAAGTTTGGCTGTTAGAATTCATAGATGCAATACATGTAATTTGGTGATAGACAGAGATTATAATGCAAGCATAAACATATTACAAAAGGGATTAGAAATTTTTGGCATAAAACCAAAAGTGATAAATTATTTGAATTGTGAACTACCGCAGGAAATGCGGAAAGTAACGCCTGTGAAGATTGTAAAGATCTATGAAGCAGGAAAAAATCAACTTTTCTAGTTGGTATTTCACAATCTTACAGGAATTTGGTTATCTTTGAGGTGCATCTTTACACCATTTACGCCATGGGATTGGTAATGGAATATTGAGGCTGCCAAGGCTGCATCAACGTTTGATTCTTTGAATATCTCAACCATATCATCAGGTTTTCCACAACCTCCTGAAGCAATTACAGGAATGGAGGTAGATTTGACGATTTCTTTGGTCAATAAAATATCATATCCGTCTTTTGTGCCGTCTTTATCAATACTAGTAAGAAGAATTTCACCTGCGCCTAGTTTTTGTGCCTGTTTTGCCCAACTTATAGCATCAATTCCGGTGTCTTTTTTTCCACCGTAAATGAAAACCTCAAACCAAAATTGTTTACCGTTTTCAGTAAACACTGTAGTATTTTCTTTTAGTTGATAGTTTCTTTTAGTATCAATTGCAACTACGATACATTGTCTTCCAAAAATATCCATTAATTCGGTAAGAATTTTCGGATTTTCCACAGCCCCAGTGTTAATTCCAACCTTATCAGCACCATTAAGCAAAATATTACGAGCATCTTCTAATGATTTTACTCCTCCTCCGACCGTAAATGGAATATTGATTACAGAAGCTACTTGTCTAACCAAAGTCTTAATGGTTTCACGCCGTTCTTCTGATGCGGTAATATCCAAAAAGATTAGCTCATCAGCCCCTTCATCACTGTATTGTTTAGCAAGTTCAACAGGATCACCTGCATCTTTCATTGATTCAAATCGAAGTCCTTTGACTACTCGTCCATTTTTTACATCAAGGCATGGAATTATTCTTTTAGTTAGTGTCATGCTACTTTTTTTGCCTCCTGAATTGAAATTTTATTTTCATATAGAGCCTTGCCAAGTATAACTCCAAATGAATTTTTTTCTTTAACATCTTGCACATCTTTTACATTGGAGATTCCACCACTTGCAATAACATTTGTATTTTTCAACTGACATGCTTGTTCTAGAAATTTTAAATCAGGACCTTCAAGTGTTCCGTCACGGTTTACATTGGTTAGTAAAAATTCAGAAAATCCCATGGATATAAAATCTTTGATTGCATCAATTAGTCCAATTCCCGTTCCTTTTTGCCAGCCTTGTATTACAATTTCACCTTCTTTGTGATCAACTGAAATTACGATTTTTTCAGGACCTAATTTTTCAAGTAACTTTTTTAATGTATTTTGATCCTTAAAAGCCAAAGTTCCTAATACAACTCTTTTTGAGATTTGTGCCGTATCCATAATTATTGATTCGTCTCTAAGACCCCCGGCAATTTCCAATGGAATAGAAACATTTTCAGTTATTTTTTTTATTATTGAAACATTTGACCCCATCCCTAAGGTAGCATCCAGATCTACGATGTGAATCATATCTGCGCCATTTTGCTCCCATTTTTTGGCAATCTCAATTGGATTGTCACTGTAGATCGTTTTTTGTTTAGGATCGCCTTTGTAAAGTCGTACTACTTGTCCATTCATTATGTCAATGGCAGGAATAATCTTCATTTTTTACACTCTTTAAGAAAATTATGAATCATGATACTACCTACTTTGCTGGATTTTTCTGGATGAAATTGTGTTCCAAAAAAGTTATTCTTTTCTACAACTGCAGGAACCTTTATTCCATAATCAGATTCAGCCGTGATTATATCATTTGATGCAGGTTTTACTCGAAAAGAGTGTACAAAATATACCCATGAATCATCCTCTACACCTTGAAGAATTTTTCCAGGTTTTTTTATTTCTAAATTATTCCATCCCATATGAGGTATCTTCATAGACGAGGGCAGCTCTATTACTTCTCCATCAATTACGTTCAAACCCTTTTCATGCCCTTCTTCACTTTTCTCAAAAAACATTTCCATACCTAGACAAATTCCTAGTACTGGAGTGTCATCTTTTACATAGTCTTTAAATTCAATTTTAGAGTGTTCATGGATGCTTTTCATAGCAGGATCAAAATTACCAACTCCTGGTAATAATAGACCAGAATAGTGGTTAGGTTTATCAAATGTGGTAATGACATCAACTGTAGCTCCTTCTTTTTCAAGGGAATTTTTAAGGCTGAAAATATTTCCAGCTCCATAATCAAATATTGCTACCTTTACCATTACATCGAACCTTTAGTGCTTGGAATGCCTTTTTGTTTTTTATCATACGATGATGCTAATCTAAAAGCAACTGCTAAGGATTTGATAGCAGCTTCTGCTTTGTGGTGATCATTTTCACCATACTTTACGGTAAGGTGAATACAGCCATTTAGGTTTTGAAGTAAGGATTGGAAAAAGTGCTCCAAATCCTCCTTTGATACGTCTTCGATTTTATTTCCTTTAATTGATAAAATCAATTTCCAAAATGGCCTTTTTATTAGATCAATTGATGCCTCAGCTAGTGATTCATCCATTGGAACGGAGGCATAGCTGAATCTAGTAATTCCACTTCTTGTACCCAAAGCTTTGTCAATTGCCAATCCAATCGTAATTGCAGTATCTTCAATCAAATGATGTTCGATTTTATCATTTGATTTTGCATTTACTTTAAGATCCATCATCGAGTGTTTACCAAACGATGTGATTAGATGATCAATGAAGTTAACGCCAGTTTTTATGGTGGTTTTACCTGTTCCATCTAGATTAACTGAAACCAAAATGTTAGTTTCTTTGGTGTTGCGAGTAATGGAACTTTTTCTTGATTTCATATTTATCACAGATCTTTGAATAGACTCTAGTACAGATTTAACTTTTGTGAGTAGAAAAACTCAAGGACATAATAAAATTGAATGATATTATAATAACCAGATGTAGTATAATACATACAAAAACTTAACTTGATGGTTATTTCTTGCTACAAATTTCGTTTGTATCCCACAAAAACCCAAGAAACAAGATTAAATGATACAATAGAAATATGCCGCATCTTGTATAATGATTTTATTTTTGAATCGCGTCTAGCCTACAAAGAAGGTTATAAGATAAAGTTTGATGAATTACAAAGAATGATTCCTGCGATGATTCCAAAAGATAAGATATACAGTAAGGTGGCACAGATGGTTCTATGGCAATTTTACAATAATCTCAGGGTATTGTCTTCCCTGTCAAAGAAAGGTAAAAGGATAGGAAAATTGAGATTCAAGTTAAAAACAAGATACAATTCTATAAATTATAATCAGTCTGGTTTCAAGTTCTTACCAGAAAATGAGCTCAAACTATCCAAAATTGGAAAAATCAAATGTATTATTCATAGAAAAATTCTAGGAAAAATAAAAGGAGTGATTGTAAAAAAAGAATTTTCAGGAATGTGGCATGCAATAGCTTTTTGTGAAAATGAAATTAATTTGAAATGTTCAACTTTTAGAGAAAAAATCGTGGGGATAGATGTGGGTATAAACAATTTTGTTTACGATTCTGATGGTAATGTCATAAAATATCCAAAGTTTCTTAGAAAATCAGAAGAGAGGCTAAAAAAATCTCAAAGAAAACTAGCAAAAAAAGTAAATAACTCCTGTAATAGATTAAAGCAGAAACAAATTTTAGGTAAAGTACACCAAAAAATAAAAAACCAAAGAAATGATTTTCTGCACAAGACATCAAGATATTATGTAGAAAATTATGACACCATTTTTGTGGAAGATCTAAAAATTCAGAATATGGTTAAGAATCATCATTTGGCAAAATCAATATCTGATTCATCATGGAATTCATTTTTTAAAAAATTAGAATACAAAGCTGCAAATGCTGGTATTCTGTTTAAAAAAATAACTGCATCCGGAACTAGCCAAAGTTGTTCTAGATGTCGTAAAATGGTAAAAAAGACTTTGGCAATAAGAACACATTGTTGTCCATATTGTGATCTTGTAATTGATAGAGACTACAATGCTTCTCTGAACATAAAACAAAGAGGAATGGACAGCTTACCTATGGGATATGGGAAAGTTACGCCTTTGGAGAGAATGCCTCTAACTATGAATCATACGGTTCGTGGTCATGTGATCTCTATGAATTAGGAAGTTGGTCACTATGATTGACAATTCACTACCTTTGGTAGTAAATTTATTGATTCTAAAACCAACAAAGCTCCATTTTTCTCAAACATTTCTAATTTTTTTTGAGGGTCCTTACTAGTTCCAATTATTCCACAAAAGGTAGTTTTGTAGCCTTGTTCTGTCGCTTTTTTAGCCATTATCAAATCCTCCATAGAATCCCCAACGTAAATAGAATTATTACTTTTCATTCCTTTAATGGCTCGAATTAGAGATGAGGGATTTGGTTTTGCCATATTTCTTGACTCGTCTTCTAAAAAAGCAGAATTATCTAAATCAAATTCATCTACTAGGTTTTTTAATGAATATCTTACGGACTCTTTTCCTCTTCCAGTTACAATAGAGATTTTAGAATTGAATTTTGTTTTGAGTTTTGTTATTAATGAATCATTTATGATTACTATATCATTTTTAATTAGACCTAATTCCATAAATTCAGAATTATTTTTGAAAAGTTTTTTGTAAAGTTCTGGTCCATAAAATAATTGATCAAATATCTGATATAATGGATTATCATGATGTTTACCAGGATAAGATAATTTATCTTTAATGTCATTAATTTCAGTAAGGGTTTCTATATATTTCTGAGTAGAGATAATTCCTGAAGTATCACTATTTTTAATTACTTCAAAAATAAATTCTTTCTGGTCTCTTTGAAGTTTTTTTGCGGCAACAATTGCAATGATGGCAGCATATGCCAAGTCAACTTCATCATTAAATCCACCAGTAGACTTGAATCCATCAATAATTTTTGAATCAATATCAATTGAATCAACAATGGATGAATATTTTTCCAACACATATTTTGTTGTTTTACTTATGGTAAGATCGTAAGAGTTGGTAATGTCAATCAATACACCATCACAATCAAAGATAATTCCATCACTTGTTTTTAGAATACCAATTATAGAGTCATCTAGGTAAAGACCATCTTGTTTTTTTAATAGAGTCATCGTAATAAATCACGAATCGCAAGTAAGAATCTGGAGTTCATTTCTTTTGTTCCAACAGTAACTCTCAGACAACCTTCATGATTTCCAATTTTCCCTAATTTTCTAATGGAAATTCCCTGCTCAGAAAGAGCAGCGAATATTCTTTGATAAGAGCCATGGGCGTCAAATAAGACAAAATTAGCCTCAGAATCAAAAACCTCAAAATTGTTGTGTTTTCTTAGAGTTTCAATTATTCTAGTTCTTTCTTGTTTAATTATCTGAACTGCATCTTTCATTTGTTGTGATTGTTCAAAAGCTAAAATTCCAGATTCAATTGTAAGGGTGCTAAGTGGATATGGATATTGTAAAACTTGGTTAAATGCCTCGGTAAATTGTTTGCTTGCCATAAAGTATCCTAATCGTAAACCAGCTAAACCAAAAGATTTTGAAACTGTTTGTAACACGACAAGATTGTTTTGTGATTTTACCTGTTTGGCCAATGAATAGTTACTAAAATCACTATATGCCTCGTCAATTATTACCAACCCATCAAAGGATTTTATCAATTTTAGTAAATCAATTTTTGAAAATTGAAATCCTGTAGGATTATTTGGAGAGTCAAGATACAAAATATCAGCATTTTTTGATTGTTTGGTGAATTCTTTAATGTCTAATTTCATATTTTTTGAAAATGGTAAGGCAATTAGAGGAATAGAATATAATTTACATCTCTCTTCAAAAAATCCAAAAGTTGGGTTTGATGTTAATACTTTAGTTTGTTTTGAGGCAAAATTTGAAAGTATTAAATCTAGTATTTGATCTGATCCATTTCCAACTCCAATCATTGAGGGCGGTATTTTTGTATATTTTGAAATCATTTGAATCAGTCGTTCTACTCCGCCAAGGGGATATTCTCTTACATCAGAATTTTTTTTCGCACCAGAAATTATATCACTTTGAAATTGTTTTGAAATTACATAATTTTCATTTGAATCAAGCTTCAAAGAATCTGGTTGTAATTCCGGTTTTTGGTACCCTCCAATAGATGAGAAATCCTTGACTTTTTTTTCAAACCACCCGGTTTTCATTTCAATCTACCTCGCACGGCCTCAAAGTGATTTGGTAAACCCTCTGCTTTAGTAAGCACATCAAGATATTTTGAAATTTTAGACAAAGATGATCTAGTTGCAGTAACTTGGGTATCAATTTTGATAAAATCCAAAACTGAGAGCGACCCTCTTGTTTTTCCAAATCCGTTGGTGGGTAAAATATGATTTGAGCCTAAAATATAGTCACTAGCAGAGGAAGGAGTCTCATTTCCAATTAAAATCAGACCAGCTGATGTAATTTTAGAGGCCATACTCTGAGGATTTTTTGTCATAATTTGAAGGTGTTCTGGGGCAATCTCATTTGCAAGTCTAATCATATCTGATCTATCTTTACAAATTGCAATGAATCCGTTTTGTTTAAGGCTTGGTTTTACAAACTCGGATCGTTTTATTTTTTTAATTAAATCTTTAATATTTTGATTTACAGATTTTGCTAATTTTTCTGAATTTGTTATTAGGAAACAAAAGGTGTCACTACTATGTTCTGATTGTGAAATTAAATCCAATGCAATATATTTTGAATTTGCAGAATTATCAGCAACTATTCCTAATTCAGTAGGTCCTGCCAGCATATCGATGGCAGTTTGGTCACTAATCAATGATTTTGCAGTAGTGACAAAGGCTCCGCCTGGACCAACAATTTTATCAACTTTAGATATAGATCTTGTTCCAAAAGATAATGCAGCTATTGCTTGAGCGCCACCTACTTTGTAAATTTCATCTGCTCCACAAATATTTGCAGCCACAATAGTTAGGGGATCAATTTTTCCAATTGAATTTGGAGGAGAAACGACAACTATTCGTTTTACGCCAGCAACTTTAGCAGGAATTACAGACATTATTACGGAACTTGGATATTTTGCAAGACCACCTGGAATATAGCACCCAGTACTTTGTAGAGGAACAAATTTTTTTGAGATTTTTATTCCATCAATGTTTATGTTTTTATTTTTTAAAATAGATTTTAGCATATATTCTGTTTTTTCTAATCTACTTTTAGCTAGTTTAATTGCGGTAACTTCTTGTGTTGAAACTTTTTTGTATGCATTTTCTATCTCCTTTTTAGATACATTTAATGAAGAAAGTTTTGCACCGCTAAATTTTTTTTCATATTTCTTTATTGCTAAATCTCCATCTTTTTGAACCTGTTTTAGTATAGATTCTACTATTTGCTTGTTTTTTTGAGGCTGTTTGGGAATAATTTTAGATATGAAATTTTCAACATTAGTAACATGAATTATTTTCATCAATTCTCTTCATCACGTTTAATCTCCTCAAGTTCTAATATTTGGCGTGGTTCATGAACCACAAGTCCTTGTGCAAGCTTTCTTAACTTGGGAATTAGTTTATGAAATTCTTCTTTTTTAATTACGGTATTTACTCCAAACCATCCATCCTCACTTAGTGGACTTACTGTTGGTCTTTTTAGAGATGGCATTTGAGTTAGCAGTTTTTTGAGATTTTTTTCTTCTACATTTAGGTAAATGTGTAGATATTTCCTTCCATGTACAGCACCTCTCAATAAAGTTACAATATCAAAGATTTTTTCACGTTTTTTTGGATCTATGAGAGATTTTTTATTTACTATTAAATGAGCTGTAGAGGTCAAAACTTCATCCACAATTTTTAATTTATTTTGTTTCAAAGTTGTACCTGTCTCAGTAACATCCATTATTGCATCAACATCCTCAGGAGGTTTTGCCTCAGTTGCCCCAAAGGATAAATGAATTTGAACATTTTTGTTTGTTCCCAATCTAACCCAGGGAGTTACTATCATTGGCTCTTTTGAACCATAGTACTTTTTGTAGGATTTGCATTCTTTGAGAAACTTTGCAGCCGTAGTTAGATACTCTGAAGAAATACGAAGAGTCTTTTTCTTTTTTGCGTAATCTGCTATCATAGCATCAAGATTTTTGTAAGAATACTTGTCTGGAAATGCCACAACCAGTCTAATTTTCCCATATTCCAAATCTAAGATTGTCTCAACATCGGCTTTTGTTTCTCCAACCCAGTCTTTTCCTGTAATTCCCACATCATACAATCCTTCAGATACCAATGTTGGAATTTCTTGAGGTCGAAGCATTTTTACCATAATATTTGGATCGTCTAAAAATACGCGATACGTTCTACTTTTTCTATTAACTTTGGTCCAAGATTCATCAAGAAGTTTAAAAGTTGCTTCTTCAAGACTGCCTTTTGGTATGGCGAATTTCACCTGAGACATCGTTAACTTTTTACAAATTAGCCATATAATAGGATTTTAAATTTTTTTTACCAGTTCTTTTGCCTTATCAAGAGAAATATTATTTTCATCAATCATTTTTTGTACGATTTTATCAATTTGTTCATTTTTAGCTCCAGCAGCTGCAGCCAAATTTCTGGCATGTAATCTCATGTGTCCCTTTTGAATTCCTTCAGTAGCTAATGCTCTAATTGCGCTATAATTTTGAGCCAATCCAGCAGCAGCCATTATGGACGCAAGTTCTTGAGCAGAAGAAACACCAAGAATTTTGTTGCATATCTTTGCAATAGGATGAACGGTTGCAATACCTCCAACAATTCCAACGGATAACGGTAATTCCAATGACCCAACTAGATTTCCATTTTCGTCTTTACTCCATTTACTTAGAGAACGATATTGGCCAGACCTTGCAGCATAAGCATTGGCTGCAGCCTCAATGGCACGACTATCCTGACCAGTAGCATTAGCCACTGCAATTATTCCATTCATTATTCCTTTGTTGTGTGTGACTGCTCTGAACACATCATTATCTGCAAATTGATACGCCAAAATGATATTTTCAACTACCTTCTCTCCACCAACTGCCTCTTTTTCAAAAACTGCATTTGCCTTTGCAATTCTTTTTGTAGAATAGTTTGATAAGATACGAAGGAGTGCTCTTCCGCCAGTAATTTTTTCAAGTAGTGAAGACACTGCTTCGCACATTGTATTTGTGATATTTGCACCCATTGCATCGCCAACATCGATTAACAATTCAACAATGAGCATTTTTCCTACAGGAGTATCAATTTCTTTACAGGATACCTCTTTGGCGCCTTTGCCAATTTTGGGTAAGGTATTGCTTTTTGAATTTGCAATCTCTAGTATTTCATTTGATGATTTTTTGACATTTAGAATGGCTGTGGAAATATCCACATCTAACATCTGAATTTGTCCAACGCTGTATGACTCATCAGCCTCAACCTTAAATCCCCCTAGAACTCTAGCTGTTTTTGCACCCTTTGAGGCTGCTGCAATTACTGAAGGCTCTTCTATAACCATTGGAATTACATAGTCTTTACCATTAATCTTGAAGTTTGTTGCTATTCCTAGAGGTAAAGAAAAAGTGCCAATTGCGTTTTCTACCATCTTGTCTGCTTTTTCAAAAGAAACTCCTCCGTCAGAATTTTCTAACAATTTTATCTCTTCATCTGATAAACCTGAGAAAGTTTTAACAATCTCTAATCGCTCTTTTCTTGATTTTTCAAAAAATTTTGAAATTGATGAATCTTTCATTGTAATAGTGGTTTACTAGCCTTTTTTATAATGATTCATCTTAAAAGATGCTAAATTGAAGTGTTGACGAGTTTACCAATCTAAGTAAAAGACCTCTCTCATGTTAGAAACACAATTAAGAATTTCAACAAATTAAAAATTATTCATCAAAATATTCATCTAGTTTTTTGTCCACTTGTTCTTGTTTTTCTTTGAATTTCTGATATTTTTTATCCCATTTGGAAATAGAAAACCATTGTTTGATTCCTATCCCTAACCAAACCAGAGATATCGCAAAAATCAGTAACTGAGGAGGTTGTAAAAGAACTTGCTGTCTGTTTCTGTCGATGAGTCTGTTCTTTAGGTTGTTACACTCATCTTTTGTAAGATGATCTTGTCTACACCGCTCATTAATACGCTCTTCAAGTCTTTGGTCAAATCTGTCATTAAATGGAGAATCAAAAGCACTCGTCATTGCCAACAAAGCAACCGGTGGAATGATCAAAGTGGTCAATATCATAATCATGAAAATCTTTTTTGTTTTACTTAGCTGAAACATCATACCATCCATAATTTCAAAGATACTGTCACGTTTCTTGTCTTTGTTTGATTTACTCATAGTATAAAATCTCCAATTTTATCTTAAAACCTTTAGATAACATTGTTACTCAACTCCTACAGATCGTGGAAACATCTCTTCGTACGGTTCTAAAATTAATTTAAAAAATTCATGCCCCTTGGGGCTTACCTTGTATTTTATTATCGTCTTTTTACCCCAAGGCTCTTCTTTTCTTTCTAAAAGCTCTTTGTGTTCCATATCATCTAGAATTTCTTTGTGTTTTGCAATGTTCAAACCTGCATAACTCAGTAATTTTGTTTGATTTAGTTCTCCATATTCAGATAGAATCAGAATAATGTCTTTTCTAATGTAAGTACGGTCTCTATACCCTTGTGCCAGTTTTTATCATTCCTTGAACAAATTCATACTGTTTTATGTTAATTTTAACAATTGCCAATAAGGATACAGTAACTTTGTTAGCTAACAATGCTTAACAACTCCTTTTATTCAAAATTCCCTTTACACCACAATGACAACAAAAACACAATATATGCTACCAGCATTTGTTGCAATATTTGCACTAATGTTCGTGGCTGCAACTCCATATGTTGCTGCAGAAGACTCAGAAAAACCACTTGCACATCATTATGGAAAAAAACACATGCCAATCCAAGTAGAGGGATTTGAAGGTGGTATACCAATCGCAGAAGATTCAAACAGACAGGAACTCAAAAGTCAGGTTACGGTTTCTTTAAGTGAAGCCGCTGAGGGATTAGATGTTTACAAAGCTCATCTTGGTGCTGTGGTAAATGAAAATGATGACAAGTTCCTAGTATGGATACTTGTCAATTTTGAAAAGGATACAGAATCTGGAATTGTAACTGCAACAATATTCATTGTTGATACTGTAGATTCTACCAATACCACACAAATAACAAGAGAACACGATCCTTCTACAGACGATAGAAAACCTATGTTTGGTGGTTTGGTAAACAACATTGAGAAACTAGAGGAAAAATTCTCAGAGTCTACTGGCAATGAAGGATTAGATGAATTAAGAACTCACTTTGTTGAAAAAATTCGAGAGCTAAACGAAGCCCATGAAGAGGGAGATTCTGATAAAGTTCGAGAATTACGCCAAGAAATAAAAGATCTTAAGGATCAACTTCAAAACTTGAGAAGTTCGTAAGAACTATCTCTTTTCTTTTTTTTGACTTTTCAAAAAATAATCCCAAAATTTTATTTTAATATCCTCAATAGTTTATCATCCATTTTATCTGGAAAGCCTTTTCCATCAGTATTAGAAGTAATAACATAAATGCTGCCATCAGGGCCCTGTGTCACATCACGAACACGTCCCACTCCACTTAGAATGCTTTTTTGAGAGTGTAGCCCCTCCTCTGGGTTTAGTTGGTAAAGATTTGAGGACTTAAGGGAAGTCATAACAAATGGGTATTCAAGTTCTATGGTGTCTCCATAGTAAAAGAGAATTCCCCCCGGTTCTATTCCTGGATCGTAACACATTACAGCCCCTTCAAATTTTTCATTTCCTAAACATTCCTGTTCAGGCCAGCCAAAATTTTTCCCAGCTTGGATTAGATTAATTTCATCGTTTTTTTCAGGACCTAATTCTGCTGCGTACATGTTGCCTGCATTATCCCACGCCATACCCTGAGGATTTCTGAATCCTAGTGAATATACTGGAGAATTGGGATATGGATTATCTTCAGGAATTGTACCATCATCATTTATTCTCAAAATTTTTCCAGCCAATGAATCTAGGTCCTGTGGAAGATGAGATGAATCAGAGACTGTACCTGTTCCAACAAATAATTTTCCATCTGGACCAAATTTTAAAAATCCACCATTTGTAAATACAGAGCCTGGAATTTTATCAAAAATAGTTTCAGCATCTTTAAGTTTGTTATTAAATTCTGTAATTCTCAGTACTTTATTCCATAAGATTTCATCTTCTTCATATGTTAAAAAAACATAGAGAAAATGATTATTTTCAAAGTCAGGATGAGTTGTAATTCCAAGTAAACCTCCATCAAAAACAGATGCAGGACGTAATGTAGCCAGAGGTTCTTCCATCAATTCATTATTAGAAACTACTCTAATCCTACCTTCCTTTTCTGTTACAAAAATTTTATCATCAGCAAATGTAATTGACCGTGGGTTTTCAAGATTTTCTGCCAAAATTTCTACAGATCTATTTTCTAAATTCTCTGATGGAAGCTCCGGAAGTGGAATAGGATTAGTTGGGGATGTCAAGACAATAATTGAAAATGCAATTGCACCAATGATACCGGCAATCCTTAGTCTTTTATCCATGAAGAACTAATTTTTTCAAATCCTATTAATTACTTTCAAATATTTGATAACGCGTATATACGGCCCAAATTTACTTACGAATCAGCGGGGTGGGGAAGTCAGACTAATTAGGGCTAAGTCATCCCGGCGGGCTCATAACCCGCAAATCAGTAGTTCAAATCTACTCCCCGCTACTTAATTCTCATATACGGAAAACCACAAAACAGATTCGTCAAATTTAGATTTCCTGTTTATTTTTCCTAATCTAGCTAATGGTCGGCTAAGATGCCTATGGGCAGAAACTTCTGGAAGGTAAAGTTGTTTTTTGATTTTTCTTGGAATTTCCAAATTAGTTTTAATTTTTGAGATTTTACCACATTTTACGCATTGGAATCCTTGATTTTGCCCCTTTGATTTCATTGATTTATCGCAATTTGTACATAAAGGATTTGACTTTACAATGTTTTTTTTAAGATCAAGAATATCAATAAATTCAAGATTTAAAATCCTAGGATGAGTTTTTGAGGCTTTTCGTATCCCTCCCCCCACACATATCTTATCTCCTTTGATCAGACCTAAGGCAGTAGAAGATAATCCTGTGGGTTTGTATACTGCACATTTTAATTCATCTCCATCGCAAATAATTGAAAAAAATGCATGTCCCCCTTTTTCTATTTTAGGATCACATGAAACAATCCCAGTTATTGTTCCTGATGCATATGGTTTTAAAGTTTTTTTGGTAAAAATGTTTTTCAAGTGGTCACCGGTTCCTTGATTAGATTTGAAGATCATGTGACCTGCTAATTTTTCTTCAGTTTCTAAAATTTTTGTTGCACGCAATAACGAATCAACCTTTTCACCACGTACTCCATAAAATACAGGATCAGGACCATGTGGAGTAATCAAAACTTTGGAATTTTTATTATCAAAACTATTGAAGGTGTAGGGAAATGTTTTTTGTTGCATAATTTTTACGCTTTTAGAAGAAATTTTCCTATCTTTTCCAAATTTGGAAGGTCTTCTGTAACTTAATAATTCTAGAGTATGATCAATGAATTGATATCCTATTGCCCCAATAGCTCCGACTAGACCTTGCCCATTTCCTTGGTAAAAAATTTCAAGGTTATTTTTTGAAGCAAATTTTTTTGCTTGATTTCTATTAATTAATTGCCATAAAGCCAATTCACTAAATTCGGTAAACTGAGAAGGTATGGTTTTGTTTTCATAGAAAACTAATCCAGGATTTGCGCCATTTTCGATATCAGAGTATTTAGAAACAAAATTTTTAATTTTATTTTTAATTTTAGACGGGTTTTTAGTCCTAATTTTGAGGGATACTGCTCCATTACCACGCGTTTTCCAAGGGATGTTTGGATTAAATCTAATTAATCTGGGAAAATCTAGAAATTCTAAATCTTGTTTTTTTAAATAATCCACAATTTTGTAGGCCAAAAACGTGGTACACATACCGCTTGGAGAATCAGTATCATCAAAGCCAACATGAAGTGTACATCCAGTATCCATTGATTTGTCATCCAATTGCAGACATTTTTAGTTGTCGAGTTTTACAGTTGGTTTAAATTAAAATCACTTCATTTGTAGTTGAATTGATTATAGTAGATGAGGAGCGAATCTTCAAGGAAATTCAATCAAAACAACCAGCTTCAGTTTCTCTAAATGGACCTGATGGAATTTTACCTCAAATTCAACAGACTGCTATGAATATTACAAAAAAATTTGGAATTCCAGCATATGTTTTAGCTGACACCACCTGGGGAACCTGTGATTTAAATTCTAATGCTGGAAAAATTTTAGGTACTGGAATTCAATTTAACGTTGGTCATACCATAAACACTGAATCCATCGAGAAAAATGTAATATTGATTGATGCATTTGATGATGTGGGGTTTGATAGTGTTGCTAAAAAATGTGCAAATATTTTATCGGGAAAAACCATTGCCCTTGTAACTGATAGTCAACATCTTCATCAAATGGAAAGTGTTAAAGAAATTTTAACAAATAATGGAGTAAAGGTAAAAATCGGAAAGGGTGGAGGGCAGTTAAATGATGGTCAAGTGTTTGGTTGTGAATTTTATCCTGCCACAAAACTCAAAGAAGAGGTAGACGCCTATGTCTTTTTAGGTCAAAGTAATTTTCATGCATCTGGAATTGCCCTATCAACCAACATGCCAACATATGTCCTAGATCCCTACTTTAATGAAGTAAGAGAAGTAACAGAATTTGCGCAGAAATTAAAAAAGAAGGCAACTCTTGCAATTTACAAAGCCGCCGAAGCCCAATCCTTTGGAATAATCGTTGGTCTCAAAGAAGGACAATTATCAAAATTGTTTGCATTAAAGTTCAAAAAAGAATTAGAAAAAGAAGGAAAAGTAGTTCAGTTATTTGCCTTAACTGATATCACAGGTGAACGATTAAACAATCTAAAAGGAATAGATGCTTTCATTCAAGTAGCATGCCCTAGAATATCAACTGATAATCAATTTGACAAACCTGTTTTATCCTCTCCTCAAGCCAACGCTCTTTTGAAAATATTAAGAAATGAAAACATGGATGAATATTTTGAACTCCCTCATTGGTTATAAAATTAGGAAATCAGGTTTTGAAATCTTTGATTGTCGTATAATTTTTCAAAAATTTTAGACTTTTTTGCTTTTATTTTAAATTGAATTCCTTGAGATATGGAATTTTCTAAATTATCAAGTGCCTCATTAAATTTAGATAACAAAACAAGATTGCAAGATTTATCAAAAAGAACGTCACCATTATTAGGATAGTTTTTTAAAATTTGATTACAACAAACTATTGATTCTTCAAATTTTTTCATGGAAAGCAAAATTCTTTCTTTATGATATAAGGCGATATTATAATTGGGATTTGATTCCAAAATAATATCACAGTTAGACAGCGCTTCAGTTAGGTTTCCTTTTTTTCGTAAAGAGGATATTCTATTGACTAGCACGGGAAGATCGTTTGGATTTAATTCTAATGCAATATTATAGCACCGTAAAGCAGAATCATAATCTTTCAATTTACTCAGAGCATATCCTTTGTTGTTAAGGCATCCCAAATGATTTGGATCCTCCTGCAGGATTTTATCATAGTAAGAAATGGCTTCTTGAAACTTGCCTAGTAAAAATAATCTATTTGCTTCATCTAAAATAGAATTGATTCTGGGGTTGGAGGTCATGATCTAAAGAGGTTTATGGTTTCATTAAGATTTTTCCAAAAAGACCCTTACCTTTAAGCATCTTTGTGTGAGCCTCAGATGCTTGTTCCAAGGGATATACAGAATCTATAATGGATTTAATTTTCCCTTGAGACATCCAATACAGTCCCTGCTCCAATTCTGCCCGTGTCCCCTGTGTGGAGCCTAAAATATTAATTCCTTTAAAGAAAATATGGCGTAAATCTGTTTTTGCCTCATATCCGGTAGTTGCACCTGTTGTTACAATTGTTGCGCCATATTTTAGCAACGTCAATTCTTTGTTCCAATGTTCCCCTCCAATATGTTCAAAAATTACGTCAACGCCTCGTACATCCCCAAATGGTTTAGTAATTTTTTTTGAAATTTCACGAACCTCCTTGTGCCAATCTTCCTTTCTGTGATCTACTGCATAATCTGCTCCCAACTCTAACAATCTATCTAGTTTATCTGGACTTGCAGTTGCAATTACAGTACAACCAAACAGTTTTGCTATCTGTATTCCATAAGTTCCAACCCCTGAACTTCCCCCCATGATTAAAACTAATTGTCCAGGTTGAATTTTTGCTCTGCCTACCAACATATGCCATGATGTTAGTAAAGTCATTGATGCAGCTGCTGCATCATCAAAAGTTACATTGTCAGGAATTTTTACAGCGTTTACTTCTGGAAGATGTGTGATTTCACAGTAACCTCCCCAGAGAGGACCAGTTTCAAATCCCCATATCTTTCTTTTTTTGCAATCGTATTCTCGCCCACCAGTACACGCACTACATATACGACAGGACATGTTTCCATGAGATACAATTCTGTCACCTATTTTGATATTTTTTACATCCTCACCGATTGCAATTACTTCTCCTGCGGCATCTGTACCAGATATGTGGGGAAGAGGAATGGCAAGGGGTTTTCCTCTCATACCCCAAATATCATCATAGTTTAAGGCAGCAGACTTTACTCGAAAAACAACTTCATTTGGTCGTGGTTTTGGTTTGGGAATATCTTTAATTTTTAAAATTTTGGAAAAATCATCATCCGTAGTATACTCATCATAAACCAAGGCCTTCATGATTTTTTGGATTTTTTTGAAGTTATATGATTTTCCTAAAACTACAACCACAAACAATTATAATCATAAAACAGGAAATCACAGCATGTCTGATACAGCAACGTTTCCTGGCGATAAAATCGCCTCAATTGAGGAATATGAGGCTGGATACAACACTTTTGACGATGGTGATATGGTTCGTGCCTCTACTGTTGGGGAGAAAACCCTAGATAAAGTAGCTCGTGTGGCCAGCATAAAACACCCCAAGTTGTTATCCATACCAAAAGTAGGAGATACAATCATTGGTAGGGTGGCTGCAGTTATGTCTTCAATGATTGCAGTATCAATAGAGTACATTAATGGAAAGCCAACAACCTC
>DATKZR010000102.1:0-6767 GCA_035527875.1 Nitrosopumilaceae archaeon
AAACGAAATACCATGTTAAAAATAAAATTAGTTCGTTATTCAAACCTGGAAAGAGATGTAATTTTTGATATTAGCACAGATATTGAAAGATTTTCTAAATTACTGCCCAAATATTTCAAATCTTTACAAATAACTAAATCAAGCAATTCAGAATATTTAGTTACAGAAAAAATTTCTTTCCTGGGTAAAATCCTTGAAACACAAACAAAACATGTGGTAAAAAAACCAGATATCCATGAAATACACCTTCTAACTGGTCCCTTGCGTAATTCTTCGTTCCTAGAGTTGTATGAGATTTCTGATAAGGGAACAAAGGTGACTATTGAGGTAAATTTACAATTTAAAGGAGTTTTTAGGCTATTTTCCATTTTTGGGTTTTTTATAAAAAAACAGGTAAACAAGATTCTAGATGAATTTCTTTTAGCATGTGAAAATAAAAAAATGAATCATGTTTAGATTGTTAAAACAAATGTTTTTTGAAAAGTTAAAGTTATTCCCAATTCCAATTTTTTTGTCAGTAGGAAAAAATTCCCAGCATAACTCAAAGGTGAATTCTAACTCTTCTTACCTCTGGCATTAGTTCTCAAGACTGCCTTGCAACAGATGCATCTTGAATCTTTTATTGATAGGAAAATTCCACAAAATGTACACCGTTTCTGGCCAATTTGATATCTTATTTTATTTGGAACTGCTTCTGCTTTGTGTATTAGGCAGATATTTCTGCATGTTCTACCCATTAAATTTCACCTCCTAGACCATTTTTGATCTCATTTGCTCTCTCTCTGATTGTTACCGTGCTAATCCCTGAGGCTTCTGAAATTTTTCTCAGTGAAACTTTTTCATCGTTTTTCATCACTGCCAAGCGAACAGCAGCTGATGCTATTGACAATGGATTTTTGCTTGCAGATATTCCCTTTTTTTCACATAATGAAACAATGCTGAAGGCTACCCTCTCTGTTTTTTCAGATGCGTGAATTGCCCTTGAAATTCTTGAGACAAATTCATGAGGACTGTATGTATCTGGATAGATATCTAACTCTCTTACAAGGAATCGGTAGACACTCTGTAGGGTTTTTCTTTTAATGTTTCCTGCCAAAGCTACATCTTGTAAAGACCTAGGAGTGTTTGTTAATCTGCAGGCAATGTATGTTGTAGCGCAAATAATGCCAACGGTTGAACGTCCACTAAGTAATTTTTTTCCTGAAATCTTTCTAAAAAGATATGCAGTATGCTCTACCACTGATTGAGGTAAACCTAGTTTTGTTCTGATTGCATCAAGCAAAATAAATGCCTTTTGATAAGATTGCGAGGTTTTTTTGTAACGACTATTTCTATCCCATATACGTAATCGATAAAACATTCTACGATTTTCAGTTGAGAGGGTCTTTCCAGTTGCATCTTTATTTTTTGATTCAATTAATGTGGAGAGTCCCATATCTGCCATTTTTAATGACATTTTTTGTCCTACTCGAGGAGATGTAAGATAATTTTCTTTTGTTTGTATAGAATTTTCAGGTCCTGGGTCAACTGATTTTTCATCGGATACTGCACCACAATTACTGCAGGCAATCTCACCAGTAGATAAATCTGTAATTAAATTATTTTTCGTGCAATTTTTTTGATGAACAAGTTCAGTTAACATTAAAATCTCACCAGTAAACTCCCACATTCTTCACATGATATTCCAAACTCAAAAGATTCTATTCGGTCATCCCCACAAACAGTGCAAATTCTAATATGGATATTTTTGCAAACTAATGGTTCATCATTTTTTTCTTGATAGTTTAATTTGGGCATCATGGATATTTTTGGGTTTTAAATTATTTAAGATGGTGATAAAATTAGTAACTAGTGGTAAAACTAGTATTTTTTATGACTATATTTTATTTAGATCACCCAAAATAGGCACTATGGCATTTAATTAGCATTAGTTAAATACTTCAGGAAATTTAAAAATTTATGGTTTATCTTAGAGCTAAGAAAGTTAAATCTGATCAATACCTGTATCTTGTCAAAAGTGTTTGGGATTCAAAAAGAAGTACTTCCAAACAAGAGATTGTAAAGTACTTGGGAAAGGCAGAAGATATTGTAAGAGACGACATACCTGTAGATTATAGAAATGATCCCAAAATATTATCAGGATTAGCAAAGTATAATCCAAAGGATATTAAAAAAAGAGAAGAAGCCTCACAAAGATCAAAGCAACAATTATTTAAAAAATTAACAGAAGGTGACATTCAGTCATCCTTAAAAATTTATGAGGATTACATTAAAATTTTTAATGCACCTGATTTTTTCGATAGAATCCTCAAACCAGTCATGTATAAGATTGGAGATGATTGGGCTACAGGAAGAATTAGTATTGCAACAGAACATGTAGCAAGTAATGTGGCACAAACTCTTGTTAAAATCATTATGGACAAAGTAACAGGAAATGCAAGTAAAAAGAAAATCTTAATTTGTGTTCCTCTTGGTGAAGAACATCATCTAGGATGTGATGTGCTAGAAACTTATTTGTCAATTAAAGGATTCAAAGTGTATAACATGTCAACATATATTCCTACTGAATCAATTCTGAGTTTTATTAATAATAATAAACCTGATGTAGTATTTTTATCAATTACCTTAGAAGATAATCTTTCTGCTGGACAAAGACTGGTGAAAAAAATCAAGGATGAATTTAATATTCCAATTTTTGTTGGAGGTTTTGCAATGCAGGCCAAAAAAATTCCAAAATTTGATGCTACCGTAATAGCAGATTCCAGTCTTGAAGAAATACCCAAACTTCTAAGGGCAGCATGATTTTTCTAAATTATTTTTAAGATATGCTTGAATCTTAGGAAGGCATAGAATTGAGCTATGTGCAGCAGAATCTGTGCCTATTCCGTAACTAACTGTAGAATCTCCAACAAAGAACAGCCCCTCGATATTTGGAATTTGATGGGGCATTTTTGACTTCCATACCAGTCCTGGTTCTTTGGCTACTGATTCTACTAATGTCCATGCCATTGGACGCTCCCATAGTAGAGATGATTCAAACTGGGGATAAATTGAAGTAATTTCTTTTTTCATTTTTTCCACAATAATTCGAATTTGTTTAGAATCACTGGCTACTGAAGATTCTACTGGTGTACCTGCAATAATCAGATGTTCGTCTGGAGGCGAAACGGATGGTGTAATGTTTGAAATGAAAAATATTCCTTTCGTGGTATAATTATCCCCTACTGGAAATACTACTTGTCTGGAATCAATTTGAGAACTTAATGCAAAATGCACTTCTACTACCGCTGTTTTTTTATTCAGTCTGTTAATTTTTTTAATAAAATGTTCCTCAAAAACATTCTTTTCAAATAACTGATTAATGGCCATATAAGCAGGATATGAGACAACAACGCAGGTTGTTGGAATAAAAATATCATCGGTAGTAATTATTCCTGTTACTTTCGAATCATTTAACACAATTTTTTTCACAGATGAATTTAGCTCAATTGTTCCATTTTTTTCTTGAATGAATCGGGCCAACACTTTTGAAATTGAATCGTACCCTCCTTTATCAGGATATGCAAATTCGCTAGTACCTCCTTTGAAAGGATTTGCACGAATTATAGTTCTTGCAAATTCTCCTAAGGAAATATGATCAGCAGTATCTGCAAATGCCAACATACAGACTGCCTCAAAAAATGCTTTTGTTTCAGGATCTAATTTCTCTGTAATTTCAGTTAGAGAAAGTTCATCCCATTCCTCGGTTTTTTCAATTGAAGTGAATGCCATTGGAAGCAGAATTTTCAATAGCTTGAATCTACTCTTTAAAGGAATTAATGAAAGCCTTAGTAAATCCCCCATTCCTTTTGGATATTTATGGAATCCTGTGTTAGAATGAAATGCAATACTGTCTACTTTGGCTAATTTAAGCCTGGATTCTATCCCTAGAGATTTTAAAATGGTAAAGATTGCAGATTTTTTGTAAAAAGGCATTATGTGAAAGCCATTGTCTAAAATGTGATTTCTAAACTTCATTGAAGCAGTTCTACCACCTAGTTGAGAGGATTTTTCAAGAATCCTTACAGAATTCCCTTCATTTGCAAGCATTGCCCCTGTAGTCAAACCCCCTATACCAGCTCCAATTATGTAGATAATTTCTTGCATGCAAAATTTTTTGATTTCAATTATTTATACAAGTGCTAAATATTTCTCATAGTGCTAATTTTTTTAATTCCTTAGGAATAGCAATTCAGGTAGTTCCTAAATTGGCACTAGTAACTAAATTTACCACCAGTTTAAATAACTTGACAGCATAAAAACGACATGTTTCGTATACAAACACAACAACAAGAAAAAACGTTGCTAAAACAAACCAGAAGTACAATGAGAGGTCAGTGTCATGAATAAGTTGATCTTATCTGTTGGGTTGGTACTGATTGCACTGGGTGTAGGATTTTTGGCTGTAGCCTCAACTGACTATAACCTAAGCAGTGCATACACTACTGGAGGATATCTCTGGTTGGTAATTGGAGCTGTAACATCTGGATTAGGTTTCAAGGTAAAGCGCTCAAAGCATCAACTACTTGGTGCAATGAGGTAAAAAAATGAGTCAACAGATTTCTGACGATTCTAAACCCCAAATTGCACCATACTCTATTTTAGTTACTGGTGCAACTGGCTTTATTGGTTCAAAATTAATTTCTGCTTTTTCAAAACAAGGTTACAAAGTTACTGGAATGAGTCGAAAAAAATTAAAAGATTCGGAAAATATTCGATATGTTAAAGCAGATGTTTTTAAATTAGATCAACTAGAAAATGCATTAAATGGAATTGAGGTTGCATATTATTTACTTCATTCCATGGAGGGAAGTAAAGAAGAATGGAAAGAGTTTTCTAAACGTGAAAAAATTCAAGCTCAAAATTTCTTAAAAGCTGCAACTAAAGCTGGTGTTAAACGAATTATCTATCTAGGTGGATTAGTAAACGATAGTTTGGAATTGTCTCCTCACATGCAAAGTAGAAAAGAAGTGGGTGAAATTCTTGCTTCAGGAAGTATTCCCGTAACAGAACTTCGCGCCTCAATTATCATTGGTGCCGAGGGAGGTTCCTATGCTATGCTTCGCTATTTGGTTGAACGATTGAGAGTTATGGTTTGTCCATCTTGGGTAAAATCTCTTGCTCAACCTATTGCAGTAGATGATGTTGTAGATTATCTTTTAGGCTGCTTGAAAAAGCCTGAAACTACTGGCAGAATTTTTGAAATCGGAGGCTCTGAAAAAATGACATATGAGGAATTGATGAGAGTATACGCTGCATATTTGAAAAAAAATTTGTTTGTCATACAAATCCCGTTCTTGACAACAAGACTCTCTTCATATTGGGTAGATTTGATTACACCCGTTAAAGCCTCTCTAGCACGTCCGCTAATTGATAGTCTTGTTCATGATACAGTTATCACAGATGATTCCATTTCAAAAATTATTCCCCTTCGCCTCAAATCTGTTCGTGAATCAATCGATATTGCTACAAAAGAAATGAAAAAAAATCCTCCTAAAAAGGAATCCATGGAAGAGAGAACAGGATTTAAAATTAATCAAAAGTTGATTCAAGTGAGTTTGATTGCAATGGCAATCATAGGTTCCACATATTACTGGTTAGATGATCGAGCTGAAGTTTATCAACCGCTATGGCTTATTGGCTCATTTATTTGGTATGCTGCAATTACCGCCTCTATAATTTTTATTCATAATAAAACCAGATTGGGGTATCTCATAGCTGGTATCTTGTCATGGTTTACTTTGGCATTTTGGATATTTGATAATTTTTACGTGGTATTTGAAACTTCAGTTATTGCACCACAACCTAATGAATTGATGACCGTGAGAAACTTTGTTGGAATAGTTACTGCAGCATTGGCAGTATTTGCATCTCACAATCTATTTCATAAAGTAATTGATTATCAATACAAAGGAAAACCTATTTAGGAATTTTTTAGATTTTACTTTAATTATTGGAAATTTTGATTATTCAAAAATGTGAAAAAATATCTAATGTTGAATTTGAATAAAGCAAAAAATACGTTTGGCCAGCAAGATATGTATTATTGAACTTGAATATTATGGGATTTATTTCTGAAAGAATTTCTTCTAATGTTATTTTCTCTTCCTTGTAATTTTCTAATAGGTTCAAGAACATTTTTTTTTCTTGTTGATTAAAGTTTTTTGAAAAATATCCGAAGACATGCAATATCACATTTGTGTGTTTTTTTATGGTCGGTAGATTTTGTAATGACAATCTTAGATGTTTTTCATAATAGTCTAAAATTTCTGAAAATGGAGTTTTTTTATAGCTAGCCACAATGTTTCCAAGTTTTTTTAGTTCTTCTTGGTCATGAGCCATTACCATATACTTGTTCATGGTATGAAAATTAACAAGATTTTTGATCTTTTTTACTTGCTTTGTGTCATGAAATCTCTCTAAAACATATTGACATACATCATCTTCTGAAATCTGATGATTTTCTATGCCTAGATAATCTTGTTTTTTACTCACTTTATAGATTTAAGATTAATTGCTTAAAAAGTAAAATACAAAAAATAAATTTTAGCACTAGAAATTTTGTCACAATTAAAAATTCATCCTTCCCAAAAAATAATTTCAAATTCAAATCCCATAAGATTCAAAGTATTTTGTTTTTAAATTTAGATTCTATTACTTAGAGATTCAAATCAAAGTCAAAAAGAAAAAATTTGCGTGGGCCCGAAGGGCTTCGATCCCTTGGCTCA
>DATKZR010000103.1:0-4407 GCA_035527875.1 Nitrosopumilaceae archaeon
GGATGTTCCAGGAGTAAAAAAGAATGAAATTAAGCTAGAAGTTACTGATAACTCTCTTGTAGTATCTGCAGAGCACAAAGAAGAATCTGAGGAAAAGAAAAAAAACTATCTTAGTAAAGAACGAAGTCAAGTGTCCTACTACAGAACATTACCTTTATCTGAAAACGTAGTTTCGGGAAAAGTACAAGCGAAATTAAGTGATGGAGTCCTAGAAATAACTCTTCCAAAATCAAAGCCAACTTCTGTTTCCAAGAAAAAATCTATTCAGGTTCAATAACCTATTTTTTTCTATAATTATGGAAATTATTTTTTGAAAAAGCGGGTCGAGGAATTCTGGTCAAAAATGAGATGTGTCTTTTCGTTTTTTGTACCTAAACTATATTGAAATTTGTAGGATTTATTTTTCAATAATAAAATACACAACATTTTAGATCATAATAGCTAGGATGATTTATCCCCTTTCCAAATAACTCTTTGAGGGAACGGGATTTCTATTCCTGCATCATCTAATGCATTCTTTGCTATTTTGAGCAAGATGGGGACAACTTGTCCCCAATCTTCCTTTGGATACCAAACTAGTATGAGTATATTGATACTAGAGTCTCCTAATTCCTCTACTCTAAATTCTGGGGCTGGTTCGTGAAGTACCTGTGGTATTCGTGAAGAAATGGCCTTCTTTAAAACTTCAACTGCTGCATCAATATCCTCCTTGTACGCAATTCCTATGGTGACCTCATGTCTTCTAACTGGAGAATCCGTAAGAACCCGTATGTTTGATGTAAAGAATTTCTCGTTTGGTATTCTCATTATTGTTCCGTCAAATTTTCTTACTCTTGTTGAAAATGTTCCAACATCTACAAAACTTCCAGAAATATTACTGTCTGGTAACTCTATGGAGTCGCCTTGTTTTGCCGGTTTTTCTATTAGCAAGAAAATCCCTGAGATTAAATTTGACACGACAGATTGGGTGGCAAATCCAATAACTATTCCTAGAATTCCTCCTGCTACAATCAGTCCTGAAAAATCTATTCCCGTAGTAGAGGTAAATACAAAAAAGGAAATAATAATTATTCCAAAATAAATCATCTTCCCAAAATTCTTGGCAGTATGTTCAGGTAAAGCAGGTGCATAATATTTGGTAAAAACTGATCTGGCGATTCTGGCTATGATGAATCCCACTAACATGATGGTGGCGCCTAAGATCAAACCGAAAAGAGAAAATCCTCCTATTTCAAAAGACTGGAACTGAGAAATTAATTCTTCAAACATTATTCCAAACCTATCTCCATTGAAGGTGTTTTTGTATCTTTTTCCCAGGAAGGTGATTTTTCCCATTGAATATTTTCCAGAGGCACTTCTGCAGTCTCTACATATTCAACACCTATTCTTTTTCGAAGAGTTACCTTAAGTGAGTCTAATTGTGCTTTATCTTCTTTGTAGTATAAAAAATGGTCTGTAATTGGGAAAATTGCTTTTGTTATTGCATATCCTCTTTCTAACAAGTTTTCAAAATTTATTTTCATAACACAACTAAGAAAAGGTTCTGAATCAAGTTCTGTTTTAACTATGGGAACTTTGAAAAATTTACAGAGTTTTCCTGTATCTGGAGATCCATACAATCCAAATCTAGAACTAGATGGATCGCATGTAAAATAATCCATAGAATCCTTGTGAGAATCATGTACGAGAAATACTCCTATTTCTATTGGACAACGAACTAAAAATGATGTTGAAGTATTTTTACTTAGAAATACTTCCTGGTCAAATTTGAGATAAACAAAATTGGTCCTACGTGCAGGATAATTCAGGGGTCTTATAGGGACAACTTCAATTTTCATCTTATTACCTTTAACTGGAATCACTTTTTCAGTAATATTTCCTTCAGAGTCTTTACGAAGATATAAAAAAACATTCTCAGATTCTCTTTTGATTCTTATCTCTACAGAGGCAAAAAATAATACTTTTTCTTCTTCTATTTCATATAATCCATAACTAGAATATTCATTATGTGCAGCTTCTGATTCCAACGAAATCGTAATAATTTACGCACTTATCTAGGTTTAGGGAATATTTTAATTAAAAATTACAAAATATGGGTTTGTCGAAATCATCCCTTAGATGTTACAAAATTCAAAAGGGCAGAGTGTGGCTTTTATTTTGAAATATTGGCAGTTATTTTTTGGGAAGGATTTTGCGATATAATTTTAGGAAATATGAAACAATTCTTTGGCATTCTTGTACATGAGATAATCTCTAAACTCCTTTTTGATAGTGAGTTTTGCTACAAAATTTAGATATGAATCCATGTTACTAATTGGCCAGTCCGTACCATACAAAAGGTACCGTGGTTCTCCAGCATAGTTTATCAGCTCTGCAACTTTTTCTTTTATCATCTTTTCAAAAAAGTGATCAAAAGATCCAATAACAAGTCCAGATACGTCAGCATACACATTTTTGTTTTTATAAAGCACTTCTTGGGCATCTTGTATCCATGGATTTCCTAAATGACACATCACGATCTTTAGTTCGGGGTTATCTACAGCCAACTCATCAAGATTTAGAGGTCTTGCAAACCTCAACTTTCCTTTCTCAGAATATGTATCCCCAGTATGAAACATGGCTGGAATATTAAATTCAATACAAGTGTCATAGACTTTTTGGTATCTCTCGTCGTATGGATAATAGTGTTCATAACCTGAGTAAATTTTCATGGCTTTAATTTTTCCATCTTTTATCCACTGTCGATAATTTCTAAGATCCTCATCAGTATGGTTATCTATTGTGAATCCAGCAGCAACACCGAGATTGTCATATTTTTTGATTCCATCAATAATTTGGTCAGTTGAAGGTCTTTCTGAATTTACTTTGTAAGAAGATAAAATTATAGCATAATCAACATTGTTACTAGTCATTTCAGTTTGAAGCATTTCTAATCTATCCTCCAATAATGGAATATGTTGTGTCAGCTCGTATTGGTTCACATGAACATGGCAATCAATAATCATAATTTTTCTATGAAATGAGGATTTTTCCATTCAATAAAAGTTGCATTATTTAATGAGCTAGGATCTTTCATATAATTAGGTAATATTTTGATAAATTTGAAGCCATTTCGTAGTTGAAATGACAATACAGGTTCCTTAATCTCATGACGTTTTACTTTATTTACATATTCTAATGGGGACAATTCTTTGGCATTTTCACAATAGTTAAGCAATCTTGCTCCCGCAATTATTCTACGTAAATTTAGCTTTACTGCCAATGCCTTTCTTGCATCGTAAAGTTTTGTAGCCACTCCTAGACGCCTATGATTTGGATGTGATGACACATCAGCTCCATACAATGAATCCCCATTAAGATCATGATTTTTAAAAAAACTATCACCGCAAACTTCTTTCCAAGTGTGTTCTTCATATTCGGATTTTAGTTTTACAATCAAACTACTACAAGATCCGACAATTTTTCCATGGTATTCTGCAACAAATTGGCCTTGAGGAAAGATCTGTAAATGGGATTCTAGTTGTTTAGGTCTCCAATACACCCCTTCTGCTGCCATTAATGGAAATGCAATCTTTTGCAATTCAACAATTTTTGGAATGTCATCTTTTGTCATTGTTCGTATTAACACATGACTTTGTCTAGTATGTTTAGGAGTAAAGGTATTCATTTCTTCAATTAGATTTATTTATAATTCTAATAAATAACCCTTGTTTTTTATTTTGCTTTAATGTAGATTCAACTCCGTAGAGGCCTGAACCGTTTTTGGATAACAAAATAGATTCATCTTTGAATCCCATAAGGCTTGATGCGTTTTATTTCCAATTTTATTTCCAAAAATAATTTCAAATCCTTTAATGGGTCTTAGTGTTTTAGTTCAAGACTCCAAGTGCTAATGAGCCTTTCTGACAATTTTAAAATAAGCAATCACTACCCCTGCCACAATTCCTATCAAGATAATACCAAGTTCGATTAACCAAACTTCAGAAAACAAATCAGAACTTGTAATAATGATAAATCCCATCAAACCTACAATAACAATTATCAAATATGTGATTATGATATTCTTATTTATTTCATATCAAATCCGATCTAAAATCTCTTTTTTCTTTGCCTCAAATTCTTTTTCGGTAATTATGCCAAGTTCCTTTAGTTTGGCAAGGTCACTTAGTAAATCAAGACTAGATTTGCCATATTGGGTACCTATTCTTATCCTTCCGACAAATTTTTCAAAAAATCCAAAAATTATATCTCTTACTTTAACTAATCCACGAATAATTTTTCGTTTGAATTTGTTTTTATCTTTCTGATCCATTGTCCTCAGATAATCTGTTTTTGCTTGAACTTCTTGTACAATGGAACTTTCCTTGGTCTTTTGAATACTGTTTCTGATATTTTCATCAATTTTTT